>CALPNW020000042.1 GCA_943325035.2 Sphingobacterium thalpophilum
CTGGTAGTGATGGGAAGCATCGGCTGTTCAAAAAAATCGATGGCATCCACTCCGGGAGAAATTAAAGCGTCGGCATATACACCAGCAATACCGGTGATAAAAGGGCTTACTAATAATCCGGTATTACGGGTGAATATTTTTATTGGAGCAGAAAATGCAGCACAACAGTACCAAAGAATCAGTTGTACGTTAAACAGCAGTGCCATCAACAAAATTGAAAAAATCACTGTTTATCAAACTGGTGCAGAACAGTTTTCGGCAAGTACCCCCATCGCCACCATCAAGCCCCTCAATACTGATTTTAATGTGCCAGTTGCATTGAAGTTATTGCCGGGGCTTCATTTTATCTGGTTTAGTGTAGAACTTACCGCTACTGCAGGTATTGATAATAGCATTGAATTACGCGCCACCCAATTATTATTGGAAAATGGTACATCATTAAGTATCAGCCAACCGGCAGGTACTTATGCTAAATTAACGGGAGTTGCTGTGCGTAAAGCCGGAGACGATGGGGTGAATACATACCGGATACCCGGTATGGTGGCAACCAGTAAAGGAACATTGCTTTCTGTATACGATATCCGTTATAATAATAGTACAGATTTGCCGGGGAATATAGATGTAGGCTTAAGCAGAAGTACCGACAGCGGCAAAACCTGGCAGCCTATGCAGGTCATCATGGATATGGGTGCTCCGCATGAAAACAACGGCATAGGTGATCCTTCTATACTTTTTGATCCGGTCACCCAAAAAATATGGGTAGCTGCATTGTGGAGCAAGGGGAATCGTTCCATTGCAGGTTCATTGCCAGGATTGTCAGCGGATACAACCGGACAATTTGTTCTGGTAAGTAGTGAGGATGATGGTCTTACCTGGACTAAGCCCTATACCATCACTCCCCAAATAAAAAATCCGGCATGGCATCTGTTTTTTAATGGGCCGGGAAGTGGCATTGCCATGAAGGACGGTAAACTGGTTTTTGCAGCACAGTACTGGGATGAAACAAAGAAACCCTACTCCACCATTATTTACAGTGCGGATCATGGAGTAAGTTGGGTGGGGAAAATGGCCGGACCCAAATCAAATACTACTGAAAGTCAGGTGGTAGAAACCGAGCCGGGAACATTGATGCTGAATATGCGTGATAACAGAGGAAGTTACAGAAGTGTAGCTACTACTACCAATATGGGCAATGCCTGGACAGAGCATTCTACTTCATACAATGCATTACAGGATCCGGTATGTATGGGTAGTTTAATTAAAGCGAAAGTAAAAGTGAAGGGAACGCTTAAAGAAGTATTGTTCTTTAGCAATCCCAATACCACCAGTGGAAGATATAATATTACCATCAAAGCCAGTTTAGATTTAGGGCAAACCTGGATACCCGTAAATCAGTTATTAATTGATGAGCGTATTTGTTATGGATATTCTTCTTTAACGCAAATTGACGCAGAAACGATTGGTATTTTATACGAGGGCACCAAGGATTTATATTTTGTAAAAGTACCTGTATCCTCTATTATTAAATAATTACCTGAATGGCTTATACTGAAAAAGACCTCGCAACCTTAGAACAATTTTACAGGAACCAACTGCTGAATAGTACTATACCTTTTTGGTTTCCCAGGTCTGTTGATACGGAATATGGAGGATTTTTATTGATGCAGGATGCCGACGGAACACTGATTGATGATGATAAGGCTGTATGGATTCAGGGAAGAGCCACCTGGATGTTGTCTACCCTGTACAATACGGTAGAACAAAAACCAGAATGGCTGGCTGGAGCAAAATCAGGCTATGATTTTTTAAATCAGTATTGTTTTGATACGGATGGTCAAATGTTTTTTCATGTAACCAGAGATGGTAAGCCTATTCGTAAGCGAAGGTATTTTTTTTCAGAAACCTTTTATGTAATTGCCGCTGCCGCTTACGCGAAAGCCTCAGGGGATGAGCAGGCAGCCAATAATGCAAGAAGGGTCTTTGATCAATGCATCGCATATGCAACTACTCCGGGTTTATTGCAACCCAAGTATACGGCTACCCGTCCGGGTAAAGGCATTGGTGTGCCAATGATCATGATGAATACAGCACAACAGTTAAGAGAAACCATCGGATATGCACCCTGTGATGAATGGATCAGCAAATGGATTCATGAAATCGAAACCTATTTTGTGAAAGATGATATTCAATGTGTGATGGAGCAGGTAGCACCCGATGGATCCATTATAGATCATATAGACGGGCGTACCCTTAATCCGGGGCATGCGATGGAAGGCGCCTGGTTTATATTACATGAGGCCAAACACAGAAACAACGATCCGAAGCTGATTCATCTCGGATGCCGGATGCTTGATTATATGTGGGAACGTGGATGGGATAAAGAGTTTGGGGGGATATTGTATTTCAGGGATGTATACAACAGGCCTGTGCAGGAATACTGGCAAGACATGAAATTCTGGTGGCCGCATAATGAAGTGATCATTGCTACCTTACTGGCCTATTTAATGACCGGTAATCAAAAATATGCGGAATGGCACCAGTTGGTTCATAATTACGCCTATGCGCATTTTCTGGATAACCAACATGGAGAATGGTTTGGCTATTTGCATAGAGACGGAACCGTTGCACAAACGGCAAAAGGAAATTTATACAAGGGGCCTTTTCATTTGCCCAGGCAAGAATGGTATTGTATGAAATTACTCAAAGAATATCAACCCTAAACATGCGCTATTCTATTGCTTTTTTTCTACTCTTACCCGGTTGGGCTTTTGCGCAATTGCGAACGGACAGAATTTTTAGCAGTAATATGGTATTGCAACGCAACAAGCCAATCCATATCTGGGGCAGGGCATTGCCTGGCAATACGGTAGAGGTATCATTTAGCGGACACATTAAAAAAGTAGTAGTAAAGGCAGATAGCAGCTGGACTGTTTTTTTGCCCGGCCAAAAAGCAAATCCTGTTCCGCAGGATTTGAGGATCGTTTCGGGGAAAGTACAGCTAACGCTCCGCAACCTGTTAATAGGGGATGTATGGATCTGTATCGGCCAAAGTAATATGGAATGGCCCATGATCCGGGAGATGCATTACAAGGAAGCTGTAGTTACCAGTAACCAGCCTTTGCTTCGTTTCTATAATCCCACTTATGCGGGAAAAAATACGTTCAACACTTTTTTTTCAGATTCAGTTTTAAAGGACCTGTCTGTTGAACGGTTTTTTAAAGGACAATGGGAAGTGAGTGATAGCAATAGTTTCAGAACAATGAGCGCAGTGGCTTATTATTATGGAAGAGCAATCATTGAAGCAACACAGTTGCCCATCGGATTAATGAATTTATCTATAGCAGGAGCGCCACTCGAAACATTTATAGATATTAAAGCGATCAGGAACAGCCCGCAATTTTCCGAAAAAGCAAGGGAGCCATGGCTAACCAATGCCGCCATCCCTACCTGGGTAAAAGAAAGAGGAAATCAAAATTTACGAACAGGTACCAATCATCCCTTTAAGCCGGGATTTGTTTATGCTGCAGGTATTGAACCAATCGCCGGGTTGGCTATTAAGGGAATTATAAATTACCAGGGAGAGAGTAATGCACAGGAACCAGATCGGGTAAATGAATATGCTGCATTGAGCGGATTGATGGTAAAAGACTATCGGACCCTTTTTAAGAATCCAGCAATGCCTTATTATTTTGTGCAACTTTCATCTATAGATACGCTTAAATACAAGGGGCATTTCTGGCATTTATTCCGCAACGAAGAAAGAAAAATACTAGATCTGGTACCCAATAGCGGTATGGCAGTATCTACTGATCATGGGTTAAAAGACAATGTACACCCTGTCAATAAAAAAATTGTGGGAGAGCGATTGGCCCGTTGGGCATTGAATAGAGACTATGGCCAAAATATAGTTCCTTCCGGACCATTGCCTACTAAAGCTGTGTACATCAACGAAAGGATATTGATTCATTTTAAGTACAAGGGTAAAGGGCTGAACACATCTGATAAACAATTACTCAGGGGGTTTTCTCTGGATGGAATACAGCATTGTGACGCCCGTATCGAAGCGGGTGGAGTATTGATCAAAACCGCGGCTAAGCCAGCGTATATTTATTATAACTGGAAGCCTTATACGGAGGGAAATCTGATGAACTCCGAAAAATTACCAGCATCCACTTTTAAAATAAAAGTAGAATGAAACAAATAGTTGCCATTGTTTTTTTACTGGTTGCTTTTAGCAGCAGCGAGGCACAAGTCAGCCTGCCCAATTATCCGGATTCTTTGTTCAATACCTACTTTCATCAACGATGGACTTTGTTTAAAACCATGCCTAACACCCAGGGTGATATTGTTTTTTTAGGCAATAGTATTACAGATGGGGGAGAGTGGTCTGAGTTATTCAAAGATCCGCGCGTAAGGAACAGAGGCATCAGTGGAGATATGACAGCAGGAGTGCTGAAGCGAACAGAGGAACTGGCCAGCCGCAGACCGGCATCCGTTTTTCTGCTGATTGGAATCAATGATCTGGGGAAAGGGATTTCTCCGGATAGTGTGGTAAAGAATATCCTTTTAGTAGCGGATTATCTGCAACAAGAGAGTCCATCCACTCAATTATATGTGCAAAGTATTTTGCCTGTAAATCCGGGCTTTGGAAAATTTGCCGGTCAAACAGCCAGGAGCCAGCAGATCAAACAAACCAATGAATTATTGTTTAAATCAGCAGCATTACATCACTATACGTATATTGATTTACACAGCGAATTTATCAATGAGCAGGGGTTGCTCCAAACAAAATACACCAATGATGGATTACATTTAACCGGCGAAGGATATATGCACTGGGTACACCTGGTTTATCCGTATGTGTCAGGATTATCCGTTAAGCCCTCCTTGATCCCAATGCCTAATCAGTTGCTTTGGAAGAAGGGTTACTTTAATTTAAACAAGGGATCCATAATTGTGGCAGGGCATCCTTCATTGCAGCAGGAATCGATGGTATTGGCCAATGCGATACAATCGATGGGGCAGAACGCGGACATTAAAACTCAAGCCGGATCAACAAATGGAGTTACTGAAAAAAATACGATCCTGCTTCAACTGGGTTTACCCGGCAATACCAATCAAAGCCCGGAAACATACACGCTCAGCGTTACTGCAGACAGTATACTACTAAGCGCTTCTGCTCCCCAGGGTATTTACAATGGCATACAGACACTGAAACAATTAATGCGCAATGGCATAGCCATCGATGCATGTACTATTCAAGATTCGCCTGCTTTTTCCTGGAGGGGTTATATGATTGATGTTGGCAGAAATTATGTGTCGGTAGAACTGCTGAAGCAGCAGATTGATGTCATGAGCCGTTATAAGCTGAATGTATTTCATTTTCATGCAACAGAAGATATTGCCTGGCGAATAGCTATCCAGCAATATCCCCAACTAACAGCACCGGAAAATATGTTGCGCAACAAAGGCATGTATTATACCAGTGCAGAGATCCGGGAACTGATTGCATATTGTAAAGCGCGCAATATTTTATTTGTTCCGGAAATTGATATGCCGGGTCATAGTGCAGCATTTAAGCGGGCAATGAAAGTAGACATGCAAAGCGACTCCGGATTGGTGTATATCAAAAATATCCTGAAAGAGATCTGTACAACGTATGACGTGCCATACATTCATATTGGTGCAGACGAAGTTAAAATAACCAACCCGGATTTTATTCCTGCAATAACCCGCTATATAGAAAGCTTTGGTAAAAAAGTAATTGGCTGGCAACCGGGTGGTAATTTTTCAGACAATACGATCCGGCAATTGTGGATGGAAGATCATGGAAAGATCACGGGTAACAAACAATTGCATTACATCGATTCAAGGCACTTGTATCTGAACCATATGGATCCGCTTGAATCGGTGGTAACTATTTTTAACCGGCAGCTTGGCAGTAAAGACAAAGGCGATGAGCATGCCCTGGGAGCCACCATTTGTTTGTGGAATGATCGGGCTGCAGCAACAGAAAAGGATCTCCTGCAAATGAATCCTGTTTATCCGGCTATGCTGGCATTTGCAGAAAGGAGTTGGAGGGGTGGGGGAACCCCGGGATGGATCGCCAATATAAGTGATGGCGATCCAGCCGCATTTACGGAATTTGAAGCAAGGCTGATGGATCATCAAACACAGTCCTTCTCAGAATTGCCTTTTCCGTATCAAAAGAATGCGCATATCACCTGGAAGATCTTTGGTCCTTTTGATAATAAGGGAAATCTGGCGCAGGTGTTTACCCCGGAAAAAGCTACCGGAAAAGAACCTGAAAGTAACTTCTATAAGGAAGTAACCGGTGGAACCATTGTACTGCGTCATTGGTGGAGTCTTATGGTTAAGGGTGTAATTACCGGAGATATACCGGATGCTACCTGGTATGCAAGCACTAAAATCTGGAGTAGTGAAAATGCCCTGCAACCCTTTTGGATTGGGTTCAATAATTTTTCCCGGTCCTATTCCACCGATTCGCCACCGGCAGGAGAATGGAATGATAAAAAAGCTGCTATATGGTTGAACGGCGCGATCGTTCCCCCACCAGTATGGAAACGGGCTGGTCAAAAGGGGCATCCGGACATTCCATTAACAGATGAGGGATATGAATACAGAACACCCGCTGTGTTAACCTTAAAAAAAGGATGGAACACGGTACTCATTAAAATACCGTTTGGTAAACTCAGAGGACCGGATGCTCAAAATCCTTCCAAATATCAATTTACGTTCGTTCAAGTAGAAAAATAACAGTATGAAAATTTTATTAAGTAGTCTTCTTTGTTTATTCAGTGTAGTGTTGTGTGCACAAAGAGATACCCTTGCACTAAGTGATGGATGGCGTTTTGTAACCGATAAGAAAGCAGTGGGTATCAAAGGGCAATGGTATTTGCGTTCATTGCCCAATGCCAAAACAGTTCGTATACCGCATACCTGGAATATTGAAGACAGTAACCAAACGCATTATGGATGGGCCTGGTACCAGAAAAAACTGGAAGTGCCATCAGGCTGGAAAAACAAGCAAACGATACTGGTATTTGGGGCCATTAATCATACGGCTTACATCTATTTGAATGGAGAAAAAATTGCCGAAAATATAGGGGATGGTTATAGTAAGTTCAGTGTAAACCTCACCGGTAAGCTGAAACCAGGGATTGACAATATTGTAACGGTAGCCGTGAACAATGATTTTGGAAAAAATAAAGTGCCCTTTGGCAATTCATTCGACTGGCCCAATGATGGCGGAATAATCCGTAAAGTAAATCTGATTGTATCAGAAGGACCTGCTGCAAAATATATTCATGTACAGGCAAGGCTAAATAAAGATTCGTCTGGTTCTCTTCAAATAAAACTACCCTTCGATCAACCCGGTACTATACAATTACAGGTAAAGATTACAGAAGAAAACCAGTCAACACAACAATCAGTATATACCGGAAAAATCACGCCACAGTGGGAGGGCCGGCAAGCAATCGCCACTGTTGAATTACCCAAAATACATCCCTGGCATTTCGACTTTCCCAATTTATACCGGGTAGATGTAACTGTTTTCAATGGCAAAAAAGCAGTAGATCATATCAGCACGGTCGTTGGCTTCAGAACCCTTGAATTCATCAATGGTCAAACGCATTTAAACGGCGAGCGGGTGAAACTAATGGGTGTTGAATGGACGGCGGGATCTAATCCGGATTATGGCTTTGCAGAAACCGATGAGCAAATCATCAGGTACTGTAAAATGATGAAAGCCGTTAATGCTATTTTTACGCGTCAGCATTTTCAGCAATCAGATCTGTTTTATGATTTCTGTGATCGCAATGGTATTTTGGTGCAACAGGAAGTGCCGCTATGGGGTTCTGATACGCCCGCCAACGATACTATTCGTAAAATTGCTTTTTTGCAGTTAGAACGCATGGTAGAAAATATGTACAATCATCCCAGTATTTTTTCCTGGGGTGCAGGGAATGAATTAAGGGCAAGGGACGCCGATATGAAGCTTCTGATCAGTGAATTGATGAAGCGTGCCAGGGAATTGGATGCTGGCAGAAATGCTGCTTATGTGAGCAATACATTAACCTGGGGATTTAGCAATGATCCAAAATTTATTCCGGATGCGGCCGCCGGTGGAGATTATTTAATGATGAATGAATATGGAGGTAGCTGGTGGAATGTTCCCCGGGAAAAGATTACGCATTATTTAGACAGTGTACACATGAGTTATCCGGATAAGCCCTTTTTTATTGCTGAGTTCGGCTTATGTGAACCCAATTTCAAAGGAGGTGATCCGCGCAGAATAAAAGATCTTATTGAGCATATGGCCATCTATGAAAGTAAACCCTATGTAGAAGGTGCTATCTATTTTGATCTGACGGATTATCGTACCCATTTCCCAGGTACAGCTGATATCGGAAAATTCCGCAGACGAATACATGGAGTGTATGATATGTATGGTAATCCCAAGCCTTCCATGAAAGTGTTGCGAGATCTATCTTCACCGGTAGAAATACAAAGTACCGGCACAGGTGGTCAAGGCAAGCTGAGTATATTATTGTCTGGCAGTAAGGGGCTTCCGCAGCATACTGTTACCGGCTATCAACTGTATCTTTCCGATAAGGAAGATAATTATTTACAAACCAGGCCATATGCTATACCACAGTTGCAACCTGGTCAACAGGTGCAATTAAATGTAGCTGCATTAACCGGCAAAGTCTATTTCATCACCATTGTCCGGCCAACAGGATTTATGGTAACCCAGCAACTGATTACCCAATAGTGGCCCAAACAGCCACTAGCAAATGATTGCGCCTATTTTTTAGTATGACCATTACCAGAAAGTAGCAATTCGGTAACATTGGGGTAACAATTACTTAACATTAGAGCGGGAGTTTTGCAGCATTAAATTATAATGCTTTGAAACAGGTCTTCACGCTTTTACTATTTATTCTTTCCTCTACCCTGATTACAGCCCAGAAGGCAAGGGTATCCGGTAAGGTTACCAATAACCGCAATGAAGGCCTGGCCGGAGTTACAGTTAAAATCAGCGGAGCAGTAACTGGTATGCAAAGAACCGATCTCGATGGTAGATTTACCCTGAATCTAGAGGCAGGAAAAAAATACAGCATTACACTCTCCTATGTTGGATACAAGGATAAAACCATTGATGATGTTAGTGTAACCAATGCTCAAAACGAGGAATTTTTGAATGTGATCATGGAAGAGGGGGGCAAAAAATTAGCAGATGTTACTGTGTCATCAGCAGCCAGAGGAAGTGCAAAGGGGGAAACAGTGAATGCTTTAATAGCGTTTCAGAAAAATACCAATACGGTTGCTTCGGTTATTTCGGCAGAGTCTATCAGACGTTCACCCGATAAAAACACCAGTGAAGTATTAAAACGTACACCGGGCGCCAGTATTCAGGATGGTAAGTTCTTAATTGTTCGCGGACTGGCAGAAAGATATAACCTGGCCATGCTCAACGGTATTCAGTTAGGAAGTACAGAGCCGGATAGAAAAGCATTTTCGTTTGATCTGATTCCATCCAATATGATTGATAATATTATTATCAATAAAGCCTTTGTACCGGAATTGCCGGGAGAGTGGGCAGGTGGTTTAATTCAGGTGAACACACGCGATATTCCTACCAAAAACTTTTTTACTATTCAAATTGGAACGGGAGCAAATTTACAAACTGCAGGGCATGATTTTTATGAATACAAGGGGGGTAAAACAGATTATTTAGGCATAGACGACGGAACCCGTTCATTGCCTTCTTCTTATACTACCAAATCGCTTTTTGATTTAATGAATAACCAGCAAAAAACAGCGATAGGTAAAGAGTTTGAAAATACCTGGAATCCAACCTTAAGCAACGGGTTAAGCCGTTTTAACGGACAGATTCAAATGAGCGGCGGGTTTACTTCTAGCGGAAAAGGAAGCAGTAAGCTGGGTGGAATATTTGGTCTTACGTATAACCGTACTGCAAAATATACCAGGGGAACCAACAGTGGATTTAACTTTATCGGTAACGGAACATTTACGCCTGATTTTAGTTTTAATGACGATAAATACAGCAACGATGTATTGTGGGGTGCATTGGGAAATATTGCCTATCAGTTCAATAACAACAATAAGATCTCTGCAAAAACCCTGTTCAATATCAACGCAACAGATTATACCACGCTACGTACAGGATTAGAAAACAATTACAATTCATTGCTGGATTCTGCAAAAGGATACGAGCTTGGGTTTAAGCAAAATACTTTCTGGAATTCTCAGTTGAGCGGTGAACACAATATTCTTCCAAACGTGTTGAAACTAAAATGGAACGGATCTTTTACTTTACTGGATAGTTATATACCGGATCAGCGCAGATTGTTTTATTTAAAAAACAATGCAGTGGCCAGCAACCCGTATACAGCGGTATTAAGTAACGTATTGTCTCAGAAAAGCGGAAACCGGTTTTATCAGAACCTCAGTGATTATATTTATTCTGGTGGGGTAGATCTGGCTTACACAGTAAATGCGTTTGGATCCAAACAAACCATCAAAGGCGGATACATGCTTCAGGTGAAAGATCGTTTATTTGATGCAAAACCTTTCTCTATCTATCTTCCAAGAGATAATGCTGCTATCCGTTTACAGGGTCCGGAAACAATATTTGCTCCGAGTAATTTTGGAGATGGTGCAGTGAACAGTAATTTACTGGCTTTTGATGCCATCAAAGGAAACCTCTACCGCTACGTAGCCAACAGCATATTAAATGCGGCCTATTTACAGTTCGATAATCAGTTTGGAAGCAAACTAAGGGTGATCTGGGGAGCAAGAGTAGAAGATTATGACCAGGTAGTAGGAAGTATGGTTAAAACAGATCCGCGCCACAATTATACAAGGGTGCGCGATTATCTGCCGGGGTTAAACGCAACCTATAAAGTAAACAATCAGGTAAATCTTCGTTTCTCTGCTTCTCAAACTGTAGTTCGTCCGGAGTTCAGAGAACTGGCTTCTTTTCAGTTCTATGATTTTGAATTGAACGCTGCGGTGCAGGGATTACCAACTATTCAGCGTACCAAAATAACGAACCTGGATTTGAGATATGAACTGTATCCGACATCGGGCGAAGTATTTACAATAGGTGCTTTTTTTAAGCACTTCGATAAGCCTATTGAAATGATTTACAATTTCGGGCAAGGTGGATCCAGCGTATTCAATTATGCCAATCCGGAAAGTGCAGATGCATTTGGTGCTGAAATGGAATTCAGAAAAAAATTAGACTTCTCAGAAGCATTAAAGAATTTCACCTTTCAGGCCAACGGATCTTATATCTACAGCCGTGTTAAAGATGCCAGTCTTTCTTTAGACAGACCATTGCAAGGTCAATCACCTTATTTGGTGAATGTATCTCTCATGTACGATCTCGAAGCAAAAGGGTTAACGGCTACTTTATTGTACAACCAGATCGGGCGTCGGGTAACATTTGTGGGTAGCCTCGATCAGCCGGATATTTATGAGTCTTCCCGTCCGGTGTTTGATTTTCAGGTAACTAAAAAACTGGCAAAGAATAAAGCAGAGATCAGGTTTAACGTTCAGGATATCTTAAATAAAACGCTTTACTTCTATCAAAATCCGGATGGCAATACCAGCCTCAATAAATCAACGGATCCGTTCAGACTGAGCCGTCAAACCGGTACTACTGTTTCTTTCACATTCGGGTACTCATTATAAAAAATAATACTTCAAAAGTTTAAATAAAAATTCAAATGAAAAAGTCAGTCTTACTGGTAGCCGCCCTGGTTGTTTTAGTGATTACCAGCTGTCGGAAAATCGAAATGGATGGTGGTACGGTAACAGTTGTTACTCCTCCAACTACAACAGGTCAAACAATTACATTAAAAGGCCGTATCGATAAGGATACTGTGTTAAAAGCAGGCAACAACTACATTTTAAGTGGTATTGTTTACATGGTGAACAATGCAAAAATGACTGTAGAGCCGGGTGTTACTGTAAAAGGCGACTATCAGGGAGCCAACGTGGCTGCTCTGGTAATTACCAGAGGTGCTAAATTAGTAGCAGATGCTACTCAGGATAATCCAATTGTATTTACTTCCAACTCACCGGTACCCCGTTCAGGAGACTGGGGAGGGATTGTTTTATTAGGTAAGGCAAGTGTGAATTCCAGCTACACCGGTACAGGTGGTGGTGCAGGAACCATTCAGGTAGAAGGTGGAATTGATAATTCATTTGGAGATGGAATTGGTGGTGGTGGTGCCACGCCAAATGATGACGACAGTTCAGGTGTATTACGTTATGTACGTATCGAATATGCTGGCTATGCTTATCAGCCCGATAAAGAAATCAACAGTTTAACCATGGCTGCTGTAGGAAGAAAAACAGTGATTGATTATGTGCAGGTAACTTATGCCAAGGATGATGCATTTGAGTGGTTTGGTGGTACAGTAAACTGTAAGCACCTGATTGCCTATAAAACACAGGATGATGACTTTGACACAGACAATGGCTTCAGCGGAACCGTTCAGTTTGGAATAGCCCTGCGCGACTCCACTATTGCGGACATCTCCAGAAGCGAAGCTTTTGAAAGTGACAACGATCCCAGTGGATCAATTAACGCCCCACAAACAAGAGCTATATTCACTAATATGACTGTGATAGGACCAAGAGCCAGTTTGTCTAATGTAGGAAACAGCCTTTATCTGGGTGCAGCACATATTCGCAGAAACACCGGTATTTCTATTTTCAACTCCATTTTTCTGGGCTGGCCTCAGGGACTGATTGTAGATTCAAGAAATGGTCGAGTGATGGAGTTGAATATTCAGGACAGTACAGTTCGTTTTAAAAACAATACCATTGTAGGTTGCGGACCAGCAGCCGGTGGAACAGATCTTACCTCTTACTCTTTTATCCAGTCTGCTGCCAACACCAGCTTATGGAACAGAGATTCAGTAGTAAATCGTTTTGCCAACAGCGCATTCGGTAATACTATTTTAGCAACAATTGCAGATGCTAAAATGATTGCACCATTCAGTTATTCAGCGCCGGACTTTTTACCATTTGGCGGAAGCAACGGTTACCAGCCAATTTTAACCGGAGCCAATTTTACAGATCCTAAGTTAGCCAGAGCAACAGTGGTTAAATTCCGTGGAGCTTGTGATGCAGCGGGTATAGATGCCAACTGGTGGAGAGGTTGGACCAGGTTTGTAAATATGTAATCTACTTAATACAATAAAAAGGTCCTGAAATTTCAGGACCTTTTTTATAAATTTTTGCGAGAGTTATATGAAAACTTTGTGCAGGAGTTGTATGAAAACTTTTGCAGGCCTTTATGAATTTTTCTGGTTGGTTCTTTCGGGGTGCTTGATCGGATTATTGGCCCAGTCTTTCTCGAAGGGTACAAACCAGCTCAGCCAAAGACTTCTGGACAAGCGCATTACCGGAGGCTGTAAAATCAGCAGTAGGGCAATATTGGTACCCAGCCAATAAAAAATGCGGTTGTCGTCAATATCAAACGTAACACCAATCAGTACTTTCCAGGCAACAAAAGTAGATACCGTAAGGGCTACTGTAATTGCGTAGCTCACATAGCCGGTGCCGTAGTAAAAACCCACTTCAATTTCGGTAGGCTGTCCGCAAACAGGGCAGTGCTCATGCATCTCTAAATTACCCGATTTATAGGCTTTGTCCGATTTAAAAATTTTCCCTTCTCTGCAACGGGGGCAACGGTTAGCGATAGAACTGAACGGATAGACTTTCTGGAGGTTCATAGCGAGCAACTGAAGTAAGTAAAAAGTAAAGGTACGAAAACTACTCCGGACTACTTGTTAAGGATCACGGGAAGTCCATCACCAGCAACAATTAGCAATAGCAATACCAGTAGCCATTACCAGCAATAATCACTAATTGCCGATCACCTGCTCCATTTTAAAGCTGCGCGAACCTTTGATCAATAAATGAGCGTGTGTAAAATGCTGGGCATCCAGCCAGGCTTTGGCTTCGGCCGCATTACTGCAATAGATAAAGGGATGGTTGATCTTTTCAAAATCACCACCCACCAACACCACCTGCTTCCACGTATATTGTTGAATGAGCTGCACCAACGCTTCGTGTTCGGCAATGCTCTCCGGCCCGAGTTCCATCATACCACCCAGCAGTAAAATTTTTTGATCGGCTTTTAAGCCGGCAAAATTTTCAACAGCAGCTTTCATGCTACTGGGGTTGGCATTATAGGCGTCCAGAATAATATGGTTGGTTCCCCGTTCAATCAACTGGCTTCTGCTGTTAGAAGGTTCATAGGCTTCAATGGCCGATTTTATTTTTTCATCCGGAACACCCAATGCTTTTCCGATTGCAGCAGCGCACAAAATATTGGGGAGGTTGTAATCGCCCACCAGCCTGGTGTTGATGCGGTCAACCGATAAGCCGCTATGAATGGACACTTGTAAAAAAGGTTCATTGGCAGCAACAGTACCCTGAACAATGCCGGCCGATTGGCCGTAGACTATTTTATGGTCAATGCCCGCACTCATGGGTTGCAGGTAATCGTAATCGGCATAAACAAAAGCAGTACCCTGGTGAGCGCGTAAAAAATCGTAGAGCTCGCCCTTGCCTTTACGCACACCTTCTACACCCCCAAATCCTTCTAGGTGGGCTTTGCCGCAATTGGTAATAACCCCGTGCGTAGGAAGTGTATAGCTGCAATAGCTTTCAATTTCACGCTGGTGATTGGCGCCCATTTCAATCACGGCCATCTGCGCATCGAGCTGAACACTCAGAATAGTCAGCGGCACACCAATATGGTTGTTCAGGTTACCCTGTGTAGTGTAGGTTTTAAAATGCGAAGCAAGAACGGCATAGATGAGTTCTTTGCTGGTGGTTTTTCCGTTGCTACCGGTGATGGCAATAAATGGAATCGTGAATTGCTGGCGATGGTATTTAGCCAGTTGCTGCAACGTGGTTAGCGCATCTTCCACCAGAATAATACGGTCATCACTTCCGGTGGAACGAAGGGCTGCATCACCCTGTTCTGCTGCTAGGGACTCTTGTACTATTGGTTCGTCCACTATCGCAAAAGCAGCACCAAGGTCCAACGCCTGTTTGGCAAAAAGATTACCGTTAAAATTAGGGCCCTTTAAAGCAAAATAGATATCACCTTTCTGCAATTTCCGGGTATCGGTTTGAACCCTGAAAGGGAAGGCCAGTGTGGAATATAATTCAGCAATACTCACGGTCTAAATTTTAATAAAACTACTTATAATTTATGGAGAATAACCGGGGAGAATTTTTGCAGGTACTTCACGTTGATATAATATTCCATTTGACGTTTATCAATATCCGATCTTTTTCTTTCGATCAGGTTATCGTTCTTGCGGCTGTACACCACAAATTTCTTGTTGATCAGCGTAAGTACTTCGCCCCTGATATTGTTTTGAATTTTAAACAATTTTTGCTCGGTCCCCTGAATTTTATTGAGCTGGGTAACGGTGGTATTATGGCCTTCGAGGTTATTGGAAATAATTTTAAGCAGGGTTGCTTTTTCAATTTCAGTAAGGCTGTTCACGAAATCGGTAATGTTCTGCAGTTCCGGAGAGTGCGCATTGTTGCCAATGCCCGGGAGGTTCTTGTAGCTGGTTTTTTTTCGGAAGTACACCGTTCCACCGGCAAGTAGTAGGATCAGGAGTGCATTTAAAATAAGGGAGCTGATGGCCAGGCCACCAATTTTGTAGTTGGCCGAAAAATTAATTTCCGGTTCAATGTAAACAGGTAAATCCAGCGGACTCATTTTAGAACGGTCGGCAATAGAAGTAACAATCAAAGAGTCTTTGGGTATGTTATAGATAATTACATTTTCATTGGTATAGTACACCAGAGCGTTGGGGTTAGAACCCAACAGCTGTTCAAATTCGGTGTGTACTTTATCATTGATCTCCAGGAGCTGGTTATTGGCAAAATCGAACAATAGCGGAATGTTCTTTTTTAAACTGGTAACAATTATTCCATTACCCGCTTTTTGTATCAATTTCAAGTCGGATAATTTGGTGGCAATTTCCGGATTGATGACCATGGGCTGCGCAAGCCATTGTTTCGTTTTCAGGCTGAACGATTGAAACAGCAATTGCTCTTTGGCGGGAACCTTTTTTACATACTCCGGTTCTGCAGGAACGTAGATCACATAAAAACTTGCGTTCTTTTGATCAAATAAGCTGATGGCATTGATGCCATTGGCAAAACCGATGTCCGAAATGTTTCTGATGACATCCCATTCCCTGGAAGTTTCATTGTAAAAGCGCAGTGCACCGGAAACTGTCCAGAAACCATATCCACCTAAGCTGTAAAGGGTATCGTTATAGGTAAATACCGACGCGCCATAGTTGGCCCCCAGGTGCCGGGTGATATCTTTGCGGGTGATCGAGCCATCTGGTTCTACCTGGTATACCCTGTTGGTTCCTTCTACTGTAAAAATTAGCTGGTTTTTCAGCCGGTTAAATTTTACAGAATGGCTGTTGCCTTCAAATTCATCGGGTAATAGCAAGGCGTTTTCCTGAGGCAGGCGAAAGCTAATATCCTGCATCTCTTTTTGCTGTTGAAAGAGCTGGATTAAATGAGGAGGCAGTTTTTTTTGTAAATAGGGGATTTGAGCCAGCAGGTTAGTCTGAATGAAAAGCAGTACGATACAATACAATACCTTTTGCATGGCTTTCAATTGAATCACATGAAGTTAGCATATCCAGTTTATTTTTCAGAAAATATTTTAAATAATATATAGGTTTAATATCTAAATGTTTGGTTTACACTTAAATAATTAAGCTATTTCCCTTTATGCCGTTTATTATACTTCTACTGACTGTGGTCAGTAATATTTTGATAATAATGACTGTTATTTACAATCAAACAAGCGTTTCTGAATGATTTTCGGGGGGAAATCAGGAAGAAGCGCTTTGTTGTTTTCAGGGGAGATATGATGGAGCGAGCCCGCAGTCAACACTC
>CALPNW020000043.1 GCA_943325035.2 Sphingobacterium thalpophilum
AGCAAACGCCTGAAACGATTCAATATGTATACAGAGGAATTTGAAACAGGTACTTTTCCAATGTTTCTTTCAGATCAGTTTGACTAAAGGGTTTAACCACTATGGCATTGATACCGGAACTCAGGTACTGGTTAAAATCATCGAGCAAAATACTTGCAGTTAATGCAATGATAGGAACTCCTGCTTTTTGAGAATCCGGATTATTCCGGATCTGAATGGCTAATTGATTGCCATTTAACAAAGGAACCTGGATATCAGTAAGTACAATGTCAAAATTGCCGGCATTGAACTTGTCCAGCCCTTCCTGACCATCTCTTGCTAGATCATAGGATAAACCCATATTTCTCAAAACTATTGTTAAGACAATAATATTCAATTCATTGTCTTCAATAATTAAAGCATGTTTTCCAATCAGGTTATTCAGATTCTCTTTCACTTGGCGGGGCGTATTATTCTTTGTTTTAATATCTCTGCAAAATCTTATCCATATCTTGTCAGAAAACTAAAGTTAGAATATGCCAGACCCAAAAGATTGTTATTATTGTGCCGATTGTATAAATAAATCGGTAGAGAAATTAACGGCTCAGTATAGCATACTGGCCTTTTTTTGTAACGGAAATTAAAGGCAGTTTCCTGTTTGCTTCAAAATAATCAAAAGCTTCTTTAAATCCATTTACCAGCAACTGATAGCCGGGATTACCCTGAATGACTTTTTGTAAGGCCTGCATGCTTTTTTCATTATTGAACCTCACCGGAAAAATATGTACCGGTATAAACTGCTGACCCCGTTCCTGGGCATAAGCCGATAACACATATAATTCTTCTACCTGGTCATTCTGAATGGGAATACAACCAATAGTGGCACAACTTCCATGAATAAAGATTTCTCCGCCAGGATTGATTGATTCACTGTTTACCCTGTCTGCCGCATTGGGGTAATTGATCCCCAATCAAAGATGGTACTTGCTGTTAGGATTCAGTTCGTTGATATAATAAAAACCCTCTGGCACCTGGTAATCTCCTTCCATCCGCTTTGGCCCGAGAGATCCCGACAATGCACAGATCTTATAGGTTTTAAACAACTTAAAAACATCCTGACTGCTGTTACGAACCCAAACTTCCATCTGGCTGTCGTATTTAAAACTGCGCAGGTACAACTGTTTGGCAGGCCAGGTTAATCCGGCTTCTTCGAACTGCTTTTTTAAAGAGTCTTCTTTCTGGCGAAATGCATTGGCGGCTTTTGGATAGTTCAGCTGGTTGCCAGTATAAGCATACTGGGCATTTGCAGCTGTAAACAGCACTGTAAATACAATATAAAAGATACCTGATTTAACCATTCTTTTTTATTTGATCAGGTCTCCAAAACAAACTGCATTCATAAACATTTTGGAAGTACCCAACCAGAAGGCCCTGAAGTTAAGATTATCTACCATAGATATTACTCTTCCCCTGCCCAGATTATCAATATTAACAACTGCTGTGTTTTTTACCAGGTTCTTATAACCCCTGAATAAATAACCGCTTTGCAATGGACTGTCTGTATACATTACCGGTGAGTCATATGCACCATTATTCTTATCCATGAACAAAGTATTAGACTTAAATACAGATACAGAGGAATTGGTATATCCATAACCCAGCGGGTGGGTCAGGTCTACTTTTGCCTCAAATAAGCTGCCCGCCATGTCTTTTGCCCTTGTTTCATCGTTCCGCAGGTAATAAGGCAACTGCAGCGTAGAATCCTTTTTGTCGTCTGTAGACCTGAAATTCACTTTGGTGAAACTGTTATTCGCCAGCCATTTTACTGCATCTTCCGTGCCAATTAATGTTCCGCCGCCGGCAACCCAGGTTCTTAACTTTTCCTGTGCGTTTTTATCCAGATTTCCATAAACACCGGAAGGCATAATGATCACATTATAACGGGATGGATTAATGTTGCCAAAACGCTCCACATCTACAATACTTACCGGAATATTGAACCGTACATCCAGCATATGCCAGATCTCCCCCACATCATTCGGGCTGGTACCTGTACCACCAAACATCATCACTTTAGGTGTTTTAAGCGGAACAAAACTTGCACTGCCCAAATCTATACCACCACTGGACAAACCGGTAGGAAGGGCAAATACTTCTACCCCGCTGTTGCCTACACAATCATCAATCAGGTTGGCCAGTACTTCTCCTTTTCTGTTGGCAGCCTGCATACCTGCCGGAACAATAATTGTTCCATAATCAAATGCTTCTTCTTTGCCGTTGAGCATCATTTTAAATTTCTGGGTAGCTACTTTAGCAACCAGTCCTTTAGACTGTAATGTATACAGCAACTTTGGCGTATAATATTCGTTCCACCGGAAAGCATATGCATAAGCATTGTTTACATGGTGTGTATTTAAAGCAAGTGGCTGGATCTTTTCCAGTCGGTCTCCTGTAAGACCTGCGGTAGCTTTCAACTCGGCATACGGCAAACCGAATGCAAGTGGCATGGTCCAGGCGGTAACATCGTAAAACAAACTGTCTTTGTAGTCAAATGTTTTTTCAAAAACGGTTTTGATAATCTTGAACTGTTTTTGATTGGTTGGAATAATATAAGACGATGCTTGCTTAAATGTTTTTCCATCAGCAGTAACATCCTGCTTTAACCCGTAAATTTCTACCTGGTGGCGGAGCAGCATCTGCAGGAAAATATTGGTTCTTGCCTGATCATGCTGATCCCCTATTACAAAAGCTTTTGTTGGAAATGATTCTGCTTCTTTATTTACGTCTTTAAAAAAGTCCCGCTGGTAGGCCAGCATTTCTTTTCTTAACCCCTTTGCTGCTGCAATAGTAGAAAGTGCAGCGGTGAACTGGTTACGGATAGTGAATGGGAAGGTAAGTAACCCATTTTCTGTTTCCTGAGCATGACCTCTGCTGCTGGCCTGTTCAAACAAAATACCCACGCCTCCATTGATGTCCGGATAGGTAGATCCTTTGCCGTAATAAAAATCGTCGTAGCCTTCTTTGGTAAAATACAATGAGCCGATACTGTCCAGAAATTTAGCATGGTAATTTCCAATAGCGCTGGTTAACTCCTGATTTTTTAATGGTGTATTGGGATTCACTCTCGAAGGAACACCCGGTTGAAAAAAGAAAGAAGAATTACTGCCCATTTCGTGGTGGTCGGTTAAAATATTCGGCTTCCACTGATGAAAAAGGGCCAGTCTGTTCTGGCTTTCCTGGTGCTGCGCCGGTAACCAGTCTCTGTTAAGATCAAACCAGTAATGGTTGAATCTTCCACCTGGCCATACTTCATTGTATTCACGCGAATTGGGATCTGAAACCAGCGTCTGGCTTTTATGCACGTTCACCCAGCTGGTAAACCTGTTTAACCCATCGGGGTTAAAAGAAGGATCTAACAGAATAACTGTATGATCAAGCATTGCATCTACTTCAGGGCCCTCTGCTGCTGCCAGATAATAGGCCGATAGCAGGGAGGCATTTGCACCACTGCTTTCATTACCATGTATACTATACCCCATCCAAACCACTACAGGCATATCGTTGATATTGAGGCCTGCAGATTTGCCGGCTTCAGTAAGTTGAAAATGCTGCTGGCGGATGGATTCAAGATTTTTTTGATTTTTCACAGAAGTAATGATCAGTGCAAGCTGTGGTCTGCCTTCGTAGGTAACTCCCAGCTGCTGCAGTGTTATTCTGTCTGAAGCCGCATCAAGGGCTTTCATATAATTAACCAGCCGATCATGAGTAACATGCCACTCACCTACTTCATGACCAATCACCGATTTAGGGGTGGGTATGGCCGGATTGTAGGTTACATTTTTAGGCAGGTAATAAGAAAGGTCCTGTGCAAAAGACAAGAGGGTTGAGGTACAAAATAATGCAACCAGTATCAGTTTTCTCATGAATCGTTATTTAAGAATGGTAAGATAAGTATGAAACCACAAAGAACAGAGGAATCGCTGGAAGAGTTTTTCAGAATTAAGTAACAGAATGAAGTACCTTACTTTCCACAAAACCACTGTTATGATCAGCCGACCTCTACTCTTTATTGTTTTCCTTTTTTCATTTTGTTTACCTGCCTCTTCGCAGCAAACCTATTTTTATCCGGAGGCCGCCGGAAAAATGAACCCTGCCATCCCTACTCCGGAAAAATTCCTGGGTTATGCTGTTGGTTCACAACATACCCGGCACGATAAAATCGTAGAATACATTAAGGAATTAAGTAAAGTATCTAACAGGGTCAGCTATAAAATTATTGGTGAAACCTATGAACACCGTCAGCAGATTGCCGCCATTTTTACTTCTCCTGCCAACCATGGCCGTTTAGAAGAAATCAGAAAAGCACATCTTGCCGGACAGTTAACAGGCAACACTGCCAATATTCCACTGGTTATTCATCTTGGATACAATGTGCACGGCAATGAACCCTCCAGCAGTGAAGCCGCATTGCTGACCGCTTATTATTTAACTGCCTGCGAAAACGAAGAGACCATCAAGTGGTTAAATGAGATGGTTATTCTGATGGATCCCAACATCAATCCGGATGGGCGGGACAGGCATACCAACTGGGCCAATATGCATAAGGCAGAGCCCGCCGTTGCTGATCCTGCAGACCGGGAGCACAATGAAATATGGCCCGGCGGAAGATCCAATCATTACTGGTTTGATCTTAACCGTGATTGGTTTTTAGGCACCTTCCCCGAAAGCAGAAACAGGATCCGCTTTTTTCATGAGTGGAGGCCCTATGTACAAACCGATCATCACGAACAGGGCACCAATTCTACCCATTATTTTGATCCGGGAAAATACAGCAGCAATAATCCGGTTGTGCCTGATTATCTCTACAATACCATTTACCCTAAATACGCGCAATACTTTGCAGGAGCCATGAATAAGATCGGCTCTATGTATTTTACCAAAGAAGCTTTCGACAAACTATATCCGGGCTATGGCAGCAGTTATATTAATTTTTATGGCGGGGCAGGATTTTTGTTTGAACAGGCCAGCAGCCGCGGTCACTTACAGGAAACCACCACCATTCCATTGAGCTTTGCTTTTACGGTCCGCAATCATTTTACCATGTCGATGGCACTGATCCGTGCCTCCATTGCCGAAAAGAAATCACTGTTAACACTGAGAAGTGAATTTTATAAAGCAGCTGCAGACCAGGCTAAAAAAAGCACCATTAAATCTTATCTCTTTGGCGATGCAAAAGATGAAACCAGGAACAGGGCGTTTTTAAGTATGCTGCTCATGCATGAAATTGATGTCTATGAAAATGAGCAGACCACCACTGCCGACGGAAAAAAATTCACAGCCGGAAAATCCTATTATGTTCCGGTAGAACAGGCCAATTACATCATGGTTAAATCGGTTTTTGAAAAAGCCATTCCATATACAGACAGCACTTTTTATGACGCTTCTACCTGGAGCCTGATTCATGCCTACGGATTGCCTTATGCAGAAATAAAAGCGCCGGTTGCAAAAGGAAAACAGATCCGCATTTTGCCAGAAAGAAATCTGCCTGCTGTTCAAAAAAGCAATTACGCCTATGCTTTTGAATTAACCGATTACAATGCGCACAAAGCCATTTATCAGTTACAAAAAGGAGGAGCCATTGTACAAACTGCATTTAAACCCTTTACTGTAGAAGTAAACGGGCAACCAAAAAACTTTGGTTATGGCAGTATTTCCATTCCGGTGAATAGTCAGCTGATTGCGGCAGACTCTCTTTTTAATCTGGTAGCCAATGTAAGCAAACAGTCTTCTGTTACCATTCATGCTTTATCTACAGGATACAGTTCGGAAGGCATTGATCTGGGCAGCGGATTATTAAAGACCGTAGCACCCGTAAAAGCAGCCATGCTTATTGGCACCGGAGTTACTTCTACCGAAGCCGGTGAGATCTGGCATTTACTGGATGAACGTGTAGAAATGCCCATCACTAAAATAGACCTGCTTACGTTGAACAGAGCTAAGCTGGACCGTTACAATACACTGATCATGGTATCGGGAACGTATACGTTGATAGACAAGGCAAGTTCAGACAAAATAAAAGCATGGGTACAAAATGGCGGAACCCTGATCACTATTAAATCTGCCACTGAATGGGCCATTAAACAAGGGATGACCAAAGAAAAAATTCTTCCGGTTACCGATACCGTAAAAGTAGCTGATGTTAAAAGACTCAACTTTGATATTGCGGCTGACAATGAGGGGGCGAAAGCATTGGGTGGATCTATTTTTGCAGTAGACCTGGACACTACTCATCCTGTTGGATTTGGTTTTTCTACCCGCAGAATTTCTGTGTACAGAAACTCACAGACCTATCTTGCACCAAGCAGCAATCCCTACAGCACCGTAGCACAGTACACAGACAATCCTTTGATTGGAGGATACCTGCATCCGATCTCTGCTAAAAAAATAAAAAATACAGCAGCCATTGTAGTTGCACAGGAAGGAGAAGGAAGACTGATTCTGTTTACGGATGATCCCAATTTCAGAGGCGCCTGGTATGGCACCAATAAATTATTTCTCAATGCATTATTCTTTGGAAGTTTAACCAATGTACCCCGGCTCAATTAATCAAGGGGAACGGACCAATAAAAACCACTCATAAAAAAAGGGAATCTGAACTTCAGATTCCCTTTACTATTTTAACCGTTGAGCAGGTGTTAAGCAGATGGCTTATTGGTTAACTACATGGCTGCTTTTGTTAACTACAATATTTTTTTTATTGACTATAATATTTCTTTTGTTAACTACCATATTTCTTTTGTTAACTATACAGTTCTGTACGGAGTTCTTTAACCCTATCATCTTCCATATATTCATCAAAGGTCATTAAGCGGTCGATGATGCCCTTAGGGGTTAATTCAATGATGCGGTTTGCCACCGTTTGCATGAACGTATGGTCATGAGAAGTGATGAACACGATTCCGGGAAAGGTCTGACAACCTTCGTTGAAACTCTGGATACTCTCCAGATCGAGGTGGTTGGTTGGTTGATCGAGTATAATCACATTCGGATTCTGCAACATCATACGGCTTACCATACAACGTACTTTTTCTCCTCCGCTGAGTACATTTGTTTTTTTCTGAATATCGTCTCCGCTGAACAGCATTTTACCGAGGAAACCTCTTAAGAAAGGTTCATCTGCATCAGTAACATGTGGCGGAACGTATTGACGAAGCCAATCCATCAGTGAAAGTCCTTCTGTGAAGAATTCATTGTTCTCCTGTGGCAGATAGGCCTTGGTAATGGTAGTACCCCATTCGTATTTTCCTCCGTCTGCTTTGGTATTCTCCGAAATAATTTCAAAGAAGGTAGTAACGGCCAGCGGATCCTTACTGAGGATGGCTATTTTTTCGCCTTTGTTCACACTAAACGAAACCTTGTCGAACAACTTACGTCCGTCTACTCCCATGCTTAAATTCTCTACATTGAGAATCTGGTTACCCACTTCACGCAATGGCTGAAATATAATACCCGGGTATTTTCTGTTGGATGGTTCGATCTCTTCGATGGTTAGTTTTTCCAAAGCTTTCTTTCTGGAAGTGGCCTGCTTGCTCTTAGAGGCATTGGCAGAGAAACGGGCAATGAAATCCAATAATGCCTGACGCTTCTCTTCGTTCTTTTTATTCTTGTCGTTCATCTGGCGGCTCATCAGCTGGCTGCTCTCATACCAGAAGGTATAGTTACCCGAAAACACTTTGATCTTGGCACGATCCACATCTGCAACGTGCGTACACACGGTATCCAGAAAGTGACGATCGTGACTCACCACCAATACTATATTTTCATAATCGGCCAGGAAATTCTCCAGCCATCCGATTGTTTCAATGTCCAAACCGTTGGTAGGCTCATCCAATAAAAGAATATCCGGATTGCCAAACAAGGCCTGCGCCAGCAATACCCTTACTTTAAAGTTACTGGGGATATCACTCATCAGGCTCTGGTGCATTTCATCGTGCACGCCCAGGCTGTTTAAAAAACTGGCTGCATTGCTCTCTGCTTCATATCCACCCATTTCACCAAACTCCCCTTCCAGTTCACCGGCTTTCATTCCGTCGGCTTCTGTAAAATCGTCCTTGGCATACAGGGCATCTTTTTCATGCATCACATCCCATAAACGCTTGTGCCCCATCAGCACCGTATTGAGAACGGTACAATTGTCGAACTCAAACTGGTTCTGCTTCAACACAGCCATCCGTTCGCCCGGGGTGATCTCCACCAAACCTTTATTTGGCTCAATTTCACCACTCAGAATTTTCAGAAAAGTAGACTTCCCGGCACCGTTGGCACCGATCACTCCATAACAGTTCCCCTTGGTAAAATTGATATTCACCTCATCAAACAATACCCTCTTACCATAAGCGAGGGTGATATTTCTTGCACTGATCATTGCGTACGCGTTTTTTCGGCTGCAAAATTACGATTTTAAGGGCGTATTCCGGAGGAGATCTTTCAGATGATTTTTTTGTTACGCTTTGGGCCTGAATACCCCAAAAAGCCAACAGTTGATTAAGTTTGAGGACTAATTCTACAAAATGCACAAGAAATCAGACAACAACAGCTCCAGAAGGTCATTTATCAGGAATATCTCCTTTGCCTCCGTTGTGCTGCTCAGCGGAAAGATCAACAGCCTCTCAGCCGCTGAAGTGTTTGAACTCCGCCAAAAAGTAAAATTACGTTTTGTGGTGGCTTCCGATTCCCACTATGGCCAACCCAATACACTTTACCGGGAAATGATGGAAAAAATGATTTCATCCGTGAACCTTTTTAACAGCAAGAATAACCTGAATTTTTGCGTCATCAACGGAGATATCGTTCATGACAATAAAGACTTTATGCTGCCCGCCAAACAGCAACTGGATGGACTGAACATGCCCTACTTTGTAACCAGGGGTAACCATGATCTGGTTACCCCCGAATTCTGGAAGGAAATCTGGAATATGCCATTGAACCACGATGTGGTGATCAACAATTATGCACTTATTTTAGGAGACACTTCGGATGGAAAAGGGGCATATGTTTCTCCGGATCTTGCATGGCTGGAGGCAAAACTGGATGAACACAAAAACAAAAAACAGGTGTTACTGTTCCTTCATATCCCTCAGGCCAAATGGACCAAAAATGCCATAGACACTCCTGCATTTTTTGAGCTGATCAGGAAATACCCGAACCTCAAAGCTGTTTTTCATGGCCATGAGCATGACCAGGATGGCGTAAAAATGCAGGAAAATATTCCCTTCTTTTTTGATTCACATATCGGAGGAAACTGGGGAACATCTTACAAAGGTTTCAGGGTAATTGAACTGCTGAACAACGGAAAATTAATTACCTATATGATGAACCCAACTGAGAAGCAGGATGAGCTGAGTTATTAGCCTGTGGAATGAATTTTACCATTCTGCCCTTGCCGAAGGACCTGTTTCCAGCCCACAAAAATCACCGGCAATAAATTTGTAATACCCGGTGATAGCAATCATTGCAGCATTATCGGTACAGTATTCAAAAGAGGGTACAAACGTTTTCCAGCCATGCACTACCCCCAATTGGGCAATGCCGTTCCGAAGACCGCTGTTGGCACTCACACCACCCGCCAGACAAACCTGTTTTACACCGGTTTGCACTACTGCTTTTTTGATCTTTTTCAGTAATACCTGAACAATCGTATGCTGAACAGAGGCGCAGAGATCATTCCTGTTTTCGAGTATAAATTCCGGCGTTTGTTTCTGAAGGAAATAGAGTACAGAAGTTTTTAACCCGCTGAAAGAAAAGTTCAGTTCGGGTATCTGGGGTTCCGCAAATTTAAACCGGAGCGGATCTCCCAATAAAGCATATTGATCGATCAATGGACCGCCCGGGTATGGCAGCCCGAGTAATTTGGCTGTTTTATCGAATGCCTCCCCTGCCGCATCATCAATTGATTCACCAATCACTTTAAGGTCCTGCGGCGATTTTGCCAGAACGATCTGGGTATGGCCGCCACTTACGGTTAAACATAAAAAAGGAAAATCCGGCTTTTTATCGGGTATCAGATTGGCCAGTACATGCGCCTGCATATGATGCACTGCAATTAATGGTTTATTGAGCGCCAGCGAGAGCGACTTTGCAAACTGGGTACCCACCAGCAAACTACCGATTAAACCAGGAGCCTGTGTGAATGCAATGGCGTCGACCGAATGAAGAATTGAATTATTATCTCCTGAGATCCCGGCAACCTGCTGCGCTTCTTTAAGTGCCTGGTCTACCACCGGCACAATATTCTGCATGTGCGCCCTGCTGGCCAGTTCCGGAACCACTCCCCCGTATTTTTCATGCACCGACTGGCTGGCAATTACATTACTCAGAATCTTTCCGTTCATGCATACAGACGCTGCTGTTTCATCACAGGAAGATTCGATGGCTAAAATGGTTACCGGTTTCAAGTATGCAGGGGTATTTTCGGCAAATGTAACTACTTCGTTCTGATTGCCACTACCGGATCCATCTTGGCTGCAATAGATGCAGGAATAATTCCGGCAAGTATGCCCAGTATGATACAGATACTTAAAGCCAGTCCTATAATATTAGGTGCTATAAAAATAGGGAACGGCAATACCGTACTCAGCACAACCGATAAAAGCCATACAAGCCCCAGCCCAACCAGACCACCAATAATACACAGGAAAGCACTCTCAATTAAAAACTCGGTTAATATCGTACTCCGCTTGGCACCAATGGCTTTCTTAAGACCGATCTGACTGGTTCTTTCGCGTACCGTTACAAACATAATATTGGCTACCCCAAAGGCGCCTACAATTAAACTTAATCCTGCAATAGCCCATCCTCCGGTACTCACCTGACCAAAGAATCCCTTGATCTGATCGCTGAACATGGCTACGTCATTGCAGGAAAAATTATCTTCCTGCGTTGGGCTGAGTTTTCTGAGCTGACGCATTACGCCATTCAGTTCATCCGCCAGTGCAGACGATGCCACATTCGGCTTGCCCTGCACCATAATATTAGGACTGCTGTTATCCGGATTGAATATGCTGGCGAAATAACGATAAGATACCATTAAACAGTTGTCGTAATCATAGCCGCCAACAAAACTCTGGCCTTGCTTTTTAATGACCCCTGCTATATAAACCCGTCTGCCTCCAAAGGAGATTTCCTTGCCAACGGCTTTTTCCGGTCCCCCGTATAATTCATCTGCAACTTTATAACCGATCACTCCTATTGCAGCACCCCGGGTGAAATCTGATTCATTCAGGTATCTGCCGTTGCTCACTTCAATAGACTGGATATTGCTGAACTCATTGGAAACACCATACATATTGATATTATTGAGGCTAATATCGCCATAGTTCAGGTTTACATTGCTGCTTACAAAAAATGCAGCAAATGCAGCCATCTGGCTTTTTGATTTAATGATCCGGAGCTCCTCATATTTCATAGCCGGGCGCTTCACATATTTCCACCACGGATAATCGGGACCGCCACCATAATTCCACTTGTCTATATAGATGGTATTGGTTCCAAGCGACTTTAAATCGTTCTGCACTTTGCGTTCCAGACTGTCTACAGTAGCGAGAACACCGATGATGCAGAATATTCCGATGGTGATACCGAACAGGGAAAGGAAAGTACGCAGTTTATTTACTTTCAGCTCCTGTAAAGCCATCCGGAAACTGTTCCATAAAATACTCAAAAGTTTAAGCATACTCAAATGTAACACCCATGCGCTTTACAGGAGCTTAAATTTATGTAAACGGTTGATTGGGCTGTTCAACCCATATTAATAAATGATAACAACTTTTTAAACAGACCGGAAAATCTTAAAAGTTTCAGAACTAATTCATACTGATATTGTTAGAAATATCGCAGAAAACTATTTTTTTAGAGAATGGCATTGTCCGATACGCTATTTTTGCACAGATTTTCAAATATAAACTTGCAATATGACCTGGAAACAAGTCTTTACTTCATCGGTAGGAAAGAAGCTCATCATGGGCTTAACCGGAATCACCCTGGTATTATTTTTAACGGTTCACGCATCCATCAATGCCTGCGTTTTTGCTGACCTTTTTGATGCCGGTGAAAACGGAGAAATGTTCAACAAAGCAGCCCATTTCATGGGTTCTACTGTTTTAATCAGGATTGTTGAAATTGGATTATTCGCCGGAATTTTCCTGCATATTTTCCAGGGCTATCTTTTAACCCTCGAGAACCAAAAACGCAGAACAGTTGGTTATGCAGTTCCTTACACAAAAGGCAGCAAGTGGTACAGCAGAAGCATGGGCTTACTGGGTACACTGATACTGTTGTTCCTGATCCTGCATCTCTGGCATTTCTGGGTATCTGCCCGTTTTACCGGAAGAGGTCTTGAAGATGTAACCTATAACGGAGTTGAAATGCACAATATGTTTGCCCTCATGCAGGCAACTTTCACCGAATGGTGGATCGTAGCTGTTTATGCACTGGGTTGTATTTCTCTCGCCTACCATCTGGCACATGGATTTCAAAGTGCATTCAAAACGCTTGGTGTACACAACAAGCGTTACAATGCCATGCTGATCAGTTTGGGGTACGGTTTTTCCGTGATCATCGCTGCAGTATTCATTCTGATGCCAGTGAGTTTCATTATGGGTTGGATCGGTTAAAAAAAATGTTTATCATACTAAACCATCGGAAATATGTTAGATGCTAAAATTCCTTCAGGACCACTTGAAACAAAATGGTCCGAATTCAAGGGGCACTGCAAGCTGGTTAACCCGGCTAATAAAAGAAAACTGGAAGTAATTGTAGTAGGAACAGGACTGGCTGGCGCTTCGGCAGCAGCTTCTCTGGGCGAGTTGGGGTATAAAGTAAAGGCATTTTGTTTTCAGGATTCTCCACGTCGTGCGCACTCCATTGCTGCACAGGGTGGAATTAATGCTGCAAAGAATTACCAGAACGATGGAGACAGTGTTTTCCGTTTATTTTACGACACCATTAAAGGCGGTGATTACCGTGCACGCGAAGCAAACGTTCATCGTTTAGCGGAAGTGAGTACGTCTATCATTGACCAATGCGTTGCTCAGGGTGTTCCTTTTGCACGTGAATATGGTGGCTTACTGAGCAACCGTTCATTTGGTGGCACTCAGGTTCAAAGAACATTTTACGCTGCGGGTCAAACCGGTCAGCAGTTACTGATAGGTGCTTACCAGGCTTTAGAGCGTCAGGTGGCACTGGGCAACGTTACCATGTATGCGCGTCATGAAATGCTGGAAGTGGTTAAGATAGACGGCAAAGCACGCGGTATCATTGCCCGTGATCTGGTAAATGGTACATTAGAAAGACATTTCGGACATGCTGTATTGCTTTGCACAGGTGGTTATGGCAACGTATTCTATCTGTCCACCAATGCAATGGGCAGTAACGTTACCGCTGCATGGAAAGCACACAAACAGGGCGCTACTTTTGCTAACCCTTGTTTTACGCAGATCCACCCTACCTGTATTCCGGTAAGCGGAGATCACCAGAGCAAATTAACCCTCATGTCTGAATCACTTAGAAATGATGGTCGTATCTGGGTGCCGCAAAAACTGAATGAAACAAGAAAGGCCATTAATATTCCTGAAGAAGAAAGAGATTATTATCTGGAGAGAAGATATCCTGCCTTTGGTAACCTGGTACCACGTGATGTGGCCTCCAGAGCTGCTAAAGAAAGATGTGATGAAGGATACGGTGTAGGTACCAGTAAGCAAGCCGTTTATCTGGATTTTGCTGATGCAATTGTGCGTTACGGAAAAATTGAAGCGGGTAAAGAAGGCAACAGCCAGATGAGTATCGAAGATATCATTGTACTGGGCAAACAAGTAGTAAAAGAAAAATACGGTAACCTTTTTGACATGTACGAAAAGATCACCGGAGAAAACCCTTACGAATTACCAATGCGTATTTACCCGGCAGTTCACTACACCATGGGTGGATTATGGGTTAATTACGAGCTGCAAACAACCATTCCGGGCCTGTATGCTTTAGGTGAAGCCAATTTCAGTGATCACGGCGCCAACCGTTTAGGTGCATCTGCTTTAATGCAGGGCCTGGCAGACGGATATTTTGTAATCCCTTACACATTGGGTAATAACCTGGCGGAAGAGATCTACAACAAAGCAATTGAAACCTCTCACCCTGCATTTGAAGCAGCAGAGAAACAAGTTTCCGACCGCATCAATCTCCTGATGAATATCAAAGGAAAACAGACTGTGGAAAGTTTCCATAAGCGCCTTGGAAAAATCATCTGGGAAAAATGTGGAATGGCCAGAAACAAGCAAGGACTGGAAGACGCCATACGTGATGTGCAGGCGCTGAAAAAAGAATTCTGGAGCGACGTTAGAATTCCGGGTGAAATCAATGAAATGAATTCTGAGCTCGATAAAGCCAACCGTGTTGCGGATTTCATTGAACTGGGTGAACTGATGTGTGTTGATGCACTGAGCAGAAATGAAAGCTGTGGTGGTCACTTCAGGGAAGAATACCAGACACCGGATGGAGAAGCACTGCGTGACGATGAAAACTTCATGTATGTTGCCGCCTGGGAGTACAAGGCAGAGCATGAATGGAACCTTCATAAGGAATCATTGGTGTATGATGTTGTAAAACCATCTCAACGCTCGTATAAATAAACAGTAAGCCAATTCTAAACGACAAATTTTTTTAGCATGGAACATTACAATATGAATCTCAATGTTAAAGTCTGGAGACAGAAAAACAGCAGAGAAAAAGGCAACTTCGAAAATTACAAGGTTAAGAATATCTCTTCTGAAATGTCTTTCCTGGAAATGATTGATGTACTGAACGAAGAATTAATTGTTGAAGGAAAAGATCCAATAGCATTTGACCATGATTGCCGTGAAGGTATCTGTGGCATGTGTTCAATGTACATCAATGGTAAGCCACACGGACCATGGCAGGCCAATACCACCTGTCAGTTGCACATGCGTGCTTTTAAAGACGGCGATACCGTGGTGGTTGAACCATGGAGATCTTCCGCATTTCCGGTGATCAAAGATCTGATGGTAGACCGTTCTTCTTTCGACCGTATTATACAGGCTGGCGGTTTCATTAGTGTAAATACAGGTAACGCAGTAGACGGAAACTCTCTGCCTATTAATAAAGACAACGCAGACGCTTCCTTTGCAGCAGCAATGTGTATTGGTTGCGGAGCATGTGTGGCAGCTTGTAAAAACAGCTCTGCCATGTTATTCCTGAGTGCTAAAGTTGCACATCTTGCCCTGTTACCGCAGGGTGAGCCTGAGCGTAAATCACGTGTAATGAATATGGTGGCACAGATGGACAAGGAAGGATTTGGCGCATGTACCAATACCGGTGCCTGTGAAGCTACCTGTCCTAAAGAAATTTCTATCAGCAATATTGCACGCCTGAACAGTGAATATTTAAGAGCAGGACTTACTGCTGAAAATTAAATTATTTGCCGCTTGATGCCTCTTGAACCCAATGTAAAAGAGTGTAATAAATGAGCGCAATAAAAATATGATCCCGGCTGCCTCAGGTAACCGGGATTTTTTTTGAACATTTTTAATTTCCGGTTACATGACGCATAAAAATTATCAATGGCCTGCTTTAAAAGCGCCTGTAGCAGCTATCAAACCCCATATCAGAACTGTTCACAATGATCCTGTTACGGATAACTATTACTGGATGATCGACTTTTTTAAAAAAGGGCCCGACAGCAATGAGGTAATTGAATACCTGAATGCCGAAAATGGATATACCAGCGCTATGATGAGTGGTGTGGATGATTTAAAAGAGGCCCTTTTTACCGAGATGAAGGCCAGGATTAAAGAAAAAGATGAAAGTGTTCCTGTTTATAAAAACGGCTACTTCTACTATTCCAGAACCGAAGAAGGCAAACAGTATTACAAGTATTGCCGGAAAAAAGAGCGGCTTACCGCACCGGAAGAAGTGTTACTGGATATTGATGAAATGGCCACCGGCAAAGCCTATTACAGTGTAACCGGATTTACAGTCAGCAACAACAACCAGTTCATTGCTTATGGAGTGGATGAATTGTCTAGAAGGCAGTATACGATTCACATCAAAAATCTGGAAACCGGTATTACCTATCAGGAAAATATCAGGGGCACAGGCGGAGATCCGGTATGGGCCAATGACAACCAAACCATTTTTTATACGGCCAATAATCCCGAATCACTCTTATCGGAAAAGATCAAAAAACACCAGCTCGGAACCGATGAATCTGCAGATACAGTGGTGTACGAAGAAAAAGACAAGAGCAATTATATTGGAGTTGAAAAAACAAAAAACAGCCAGTACATTTTTATTAATTCGCAGGCTACCCTGTCCTCCGAAATGCGGTTTATCAGCGCCGATTCTCCCGATGCTGAGTTCATCGTTTTTCAACCAAGAATAAAAGATACGCTGTACGATGTCATTGCACTGGACAATAAATTTCTGATTCGTACCAACCTGAACGCCATCAATTTTAAACTGATGGAATGCACGCTGGAGAATACAGCACTAACTGAGTGGAAAGAATTTATTCCACACCGGAAAGAAGTATTGATACAAGGCGTTGCAGCTTTTAAAGAATACATTGTTATTAACGAACGCAAAGACGGACTCGTACAATTGCGGGTACAGCATTTACAAACAAACAGCGAATACTATATAGATTTTGGTGAGGCGGCTTATACTGCTGCCTTTAGCGCCAATCCGGAATACAACAGTACGGTATTCAGGTACGGGTATACCTCCTTCACTACCCCGTCGTCTGTGTATGACTATAACCTGATTACCCATGAAAAGATTCTGCTGAAGCAGCAGGAGGTACTTGGCGGATACCATCCACAGGAGTATGTCTCAGAGCGTTTATATGCCCCCGCAAAAGACGGCACAGCTATCCCGGTTTCAGTAGTTTACAAAAAAGGGTTTGAAAAAAACGGATCTGCTCCCCTACTGCTATAT
>CALPNW020000044.1 GCA_943325035.2 Sphingobacterium thalpophilum
TATTAAACCCTACATTGGGATACTGGGCCAGTTTGGTTCTTTCCACTTCTAAACGAGACAGTCTTGCCTGAACATCGGCCTGTTTTAACGATATATTGTTCTTCGCAGCGTATTCCACACAGCGTTGAAGCGACCATTTATCCGTCGCTACCTGTGCTTCTACCTGAGAAAACAGCATCAAACAGCCGAGACCCAAAATAAAAATTTTATTCATAAATCAAAAATACGTCATTCTTCCACCCGTTATTAAAATTTAGACAGACGGAAACTAATAGGAGTCTTTTGCGTATAAACAGTTATGAAAGGCGAGTCCGGGGTTTGGCCATCAGAAAATAGATCATAACAAATGCACCCAGTACCAATACACCCACCAGAGCAGTATCCGGTGTCTGAATGGCTATACTTACCCCAACAAAGAGGTAATTGGCAATAAAAATCAGCGGTAATAAAGGATACAGCTTCATTTTATAAATACCGGTTCCATCCAGGTGTTTGGTGCGCTTCCTCAGTATAAACAGGGTTGCACTGGAAGCTACCATACCAAAGCAATCCAGAAAAATAGTGAAGTTGAGTATTTTTTCGAAGGTTTGCGCAAAGAAGAGTATGATGATACACAAAGCTGCAAATACCGACAGGGAAATAACCAGTACATCATTTTTGGAGCTCTGCTTACTGAATATTTTTGGCAGGCTCCCTTCATCGCTCATGGCATACATTACCCTTGGATTACTCATCATCAATGCGTTTACATAAGCCAGCACCCCAAAAAACAGAAAGAAAGAAAAAACGTCTGCTCCGCGGTTGCCAAAAACTTTCTGTACCAACACGTAAGCAATTTCTTTTTCGCCCTTCATTTGTTCGAAGCCTACAATGGTATAATAGCTCAGGTTGGCCAGCAGGTAAAGCGCAATGATGATTCCGATACCCCAGAAAATACCCCTGGGAATATTTTTGGATGGTTGATCTACCTCATTGCCAAAATTGATGGTTTGCTGATATCCTCCATAGGTAAATGATACCGCAATCAAGCTCACCCCTAAACTCTGCAACCAGCCCATTTGTGGAATAGGACTGCTTACTGCTGCCACCGCAGCGGGTGCGTCATGCGGAAAAAACAGGGCAGAGATCAATACCACGATCATAGTGATCTTGATCATCATCAATATATTCTGTGCCTTGGAACTCATTTTAAGCCCCATCAGATTAATACCATAGAAGATGATAATGGCCACACAGCTGATCAATGCCTTGTCAATATCTGTCCAGGCAATACCCGGAAATAATTTAGTGATGTACCCGCTGCCAATCAATGCTACCCCACTCAGGCTTGCAGCATTGCTGATCAGGATGATACAGTTGATGGCAAATGCAATACTCGGATGATAGGCATAAGAAAAAATCTTATAATATCCTCCTGTAACCGGAAACCTGCTGCCAATCTCCGCATAGGTTAAGGCCCCACAGAAAGCTACAAATCCACCCAATATCCAGGCGCTGAAATATACGGAAGGTGCTATAGCATCTTTGGCGCTGGTTGCAGCTGTTCTGAATATTCCCATACCAATCACCAGTCCTACTACGATCATAGTGAAACTAAAGAGATTTAATTTCTGGCTTCCTTTCATTCACTGAAAATAAGTAAATAAGTTATGCAGAGGCATGTTTATAAAATTAATGTGGCAGTAAGGAGGAGGTCTTTACATTTGCTGCGTACTTGGTTCACCTGCCTCAGGCAGATGATTAAAAGGGAAGTCCGGTGTAAGTCCGGCACTATCCCCGTAGCTGTAATCCCGCCGCTGTTATTAATAACCGGCAACTTTTGAGCACTACATCCACTGTTTCGTCTGCGAAATGGGAAGGAAGTTCAAAAGGCGGGAGAGTCAGAAGACCTGCCAGATACAACTATAATTCACGGCTTTCGGGTGAAAGGCATGGAACGTAAAGCGCTGCTGCAGCAGTAATTTATTTTTCTTCGTTTTTTTTATTTCCTGGAAGCTCATTGTTCAATTTAAAACAACAACAATGAGCAGAAAATTAACGCTCCTATTCAGCATGCTGGCAGGCAGTTCTTTGCTGGCACAAAAAGACAGTTCCGGTACCACCATACTCGACGAAGTAATTGTAACTGCCAATAAGCAGGAACAAAAACAAAGTACTACCGGAAAAGTTATTTCAATCATCGGCCGGGACCAGCTTCAGAAAAGTGGTGGCCGATCCGTTGCGCAGTTGCTCAATGAAACAACCGGCATTACCATCAACGGCGCATTGAATAATGCAGGCACCAATCAGTCTGTGTTCATGCGTGGTGCCGCTACCGGAAGAACCCTGATTCTGATGGATGGCATTCCACTCAGTGATCCTTCGCAGATCAACAATGAATTTGACCTGAACTTATTCAGCATCAATGATGTAGAACGGATAGAAATTTGCCGGGGGGCACAAAGTACGATTTATGGAAGTGATGCCATTGCAGGTGTGATCAATATCATTACCATCAAACCCAATATCAGCCGTGCCATCAATGTAAAAGCCACTTTAAGTGCAGGCAATTTCAACACATTGAAAAATAATATGCAGGTGTTTGGTAAAATTAACAAACTGATCTATTCTGTTCGAAATGCCAATTTAAAAACAGATGGATTCAGTACTGCTTATGACAGCTCTGGTAAAAAAGATTTTGATAAAGACAGTTATAACGGCAACTCCACTACTGCAAGTGCGCAGTACCAGCTAAATGAAAAATTAATGGTTAAAGGTTTTGGCATGTACAGTGCCTACAAGGCCGGAATTGATGCAGGTGTTTTTAGTGACGACAAATACTTTTGGGTGAAGAACAATGTATTCAATACCGGCACGGGTCTGCAGTATAAAACTACCCGGATTGCTGTGACCGCCAACTATCAGTTCAGCCAAACCAACAGAGGCTATGAAAGGGACAGTGCCGATAAAACAGCATTCAGTTTTTTTGTCCGCAACCAGTATTTTGCCAAAACTCAGTTCGCTGAATTATATGCCAATATTCCTGTTTCAAAATCTGTTTCCATTTTACAGGGAGTTGAATACCGTTTTGGAAGTATGAACAACCAGTACCGTTCGGTTAGTGCCTATGGGCCTTATAACAGCGGGTTCAACGATACCAGTTTTAGTAATACCTCTGTGTATACATCGGTTATGCTAAATACCCAACAAGGCTTCTCTTCCGATTTGGGTGTGCGGTTTAATAATCACTCCAGGTACGGAAATAATTATACGTTCACTTTTAATCCATCGTATAAATTATCGGAGAACGTACGGCTTTTCGGAAGCATTGCAAGCGGATTCAAAGCCCCATCCCTTTACCAGTTATTTGATGTCTTCAGCGGTAAGGCAGATCTTCAACCCGAAAAAAGCACTTCCATAGAAGCAGGATTATCCAATACCAATAATCAGTTTTCCAGCAGACTGGTTGTGTTTTACAGAAATATCAGCGATGGGATAGATTACGATTACGTAAGGTCTAAATATTTCAATTTTGTAAAGCAGTCTGTAGTTGGGGTAGAATACGAAACAACTACCCGCTTAAGCAGCCAACTTCTATTTAAAGCAAATTTCAGTTTCCTGAGTGTGAGTGATTCCACGCAAAGCAGACAGAGTTTTAAAGACACAGGATATGTATATGGTTTAAGAAGACCGGGTATCAATATCAATGCATCCCTGAATTATACCAGCAAAAACTGGTTCCTGAGTATCAGCACAAAATATGTGAGTAACCGCTATGATATCGGGGGATATAAAAAAGGAGATGTTTCTTTACCCGGCTATATTATTTTGAACGCATATGCAGCGTATTCCCTGAAGGACCGCGTTAAATTATTTGCGGACACACAAAATTTAACGGGCAAAGAATTTTTTGATCTCCGTGGATTTAACAGTATTCCGTTTATGATCAATACCGGCATCACCATCAATCTGTAACCATGAATCAACCCCTGAAAGAACTGCTGCAACAGAAGATCAATACCAAAACAAAACCCCTGGGTGCATTGGGCATACTGGAGTCTGTTGCACTGCAGGCGGGCCTGATTCAGGATACTGCCACGCCGGCTATTACTTCACCGGCTATTGTGGTATTTGCCGCAGATCATGGTATAGCTGCTACCGGATTAGTGAATCCCTATCCACAGGCCGTCACTGCACAAATGGTATTGAATTTTATTGGCAAAGGGGCTGCCATTAATGTATTTACCAAACAGCATCATATACAATTGCTGGTAGTAGATGCAGGGGTGAAAACCCAATTTAATGACATTCCTCCAGGCACCGGATTGATTGATGCAAAACAGGGGCCGGGCACAAAAGATTATCTGCAGGAAGAGGCTATGAGTATGGAGCAGGTGAACAATGCCATTCTTAAAGGCCGGGAAATTGTTCACCGATTGGCAATGAAAAGCTGCAACTGTATTGGGTTTGGGGAAATGGGCATTGGAAATACCTCCTCTGCTTCATTGATCATGAGTGCCGTTACCGGTATGCCTTTAGAAGAATGTATAGGCCGCGGAACCGGAGTGAATGATGAACAGCTGGCCATTAAAATGAAAACACTGCAAATCGTTTATTTAAAACATCAACTGGAGCGGTTTGGCAATGAGCCGCTTCAGTTATTATCCAGGATCGGTGGTTTTGAAATTGCCATGATGGTGGGCGCCTATTTACAGGCATTCGATGATAAAATGATCATTGTTGTTGATGGATTTATTACGACTGCTGCGCTTTTACTGGCGCGGAAAATTCAACCTGTCATTCTGCAAAACTGTATTTTTGCACATACCAGCGGAGAACAGGGCCATACTGCGATGCTGGAATTTCTTGAAGCTGCCCCTCTTCTTCATTTAGGTATGCGTTTAGGAGAAGGTACCGGTGCAGCACTGGCCATTCCATTAATACAAAGTGCAGTAGCATTTTTAAATGAAATGGCCTCATTTGAAAGTGCAGGAGTAAGCACTCAATAATTATTAAATCTGAAACCGCATATGTATCACCAATGGATTCTCTTCCGCACTGCCCTGATGTTCTTCACCAGAATACCGGTGGGCAATCTTCCCTACTCTAAAGAAAAGCTTCAGGCATCTGCCCGTTACTTTAGCTGGGTGGGAATATTAGTAGGGCTGGCAGGAGCCATTGTTCTGGTGGGGGCCAATCAGCTTTTTTCACCTGCTTTAAGTATTGCGGCATCTATGCTTACCACAATTTTACTGACCGGTGCTTTTCATGAAGACGGACTGGCAGACGCGTGTGATTCTTTTGGTGGTGGATGGACCAAAGAAAAGATCCTGACCATCATGAAAGACAGCAGACTGGGAACCTATGGAGTTATCGGGCTGATTGCTTCACTCAGTTTTAAGTTCCTGTTACTGCTGGAACTACTGGAATTTTACCCGATCACTACTGTTGCACTTATTCTGATTGCAGCGCATAGTATCAGTCGGTTAATGGCTACTTCGGTGATGCAACAACTGCCTTATGTGCAGGATATCGATACCAGCAAAAGTAAACCGCTGGCAGATAGAAAATTAACGATAACGGAATTGCTGGTTTTATTTTTGGGCGCATTCATTCCCATGATCCTTCTTTATTCGGGCGATTACCTGAATGCCACCATCCTGAATTTCAGGAACACTTTTATGAATCCTACTGTATATATCCTTATTGCAGCCTTGATTCCTCCGGTAATTGCCCGGTTTTTTGTTGCCCGGTTTTATAAAAAATGGATCGGCGGATACACCGGAGACTGTTTGGGTGCTACACAACAAATTTGTGAAATTGCCTTTTATTTTGGATGTTTACTGTTATGGAAATTTATCTGATCAGGCATACTACCCCAAACATTGAGAAAGGAATCTGTTACGGACAAACCGACCTGGATGTAACTGAGAGTTTTGAAGACGAGGTAACCAGTATCAGACCGCATTTGCCGGCAACCCTGCTAAAAGTATACAGCAGCCCCCTGCAACGCTGTAAAAAGCTGGCCGAAGCCTTATTTGAAACCAACCCGGTTGAGTGTCATAATGATCTGATGGAACTGAATTGCGGCGACTGGGAAATGCAGAAATGGGATGACATACCCAAGGCAGAAATTCAGCCATGGATGGATGATTTTGTGAATGTAATGGTTCCCAACGGCGAAAGCTACGTAACACTTTATGAGCGGGTAGTAGCCAGATTTGAAGCAATCAGGGCATTGGGCGAACCAGCAGTCATTGTAGCCCATGGTGGCGTGTTAAGAAGTATACTTTCTTATATTACCCAAACACCGCTGAAAGAGTCATTTGACGTATTCACACTCCATTATGGCTGCGTGGTTAAAATTGAAATAGCAGCGGATCAATTGAAGCACAGCTTGTTGTACAATCATTCCCTGCAGGGTAAAGAATGGCATAGACCTACTGCTTAAGATTGTATATTTATCAATAAAACAAAATTTATGGAATTCAAGATGGACGAACTGCTTACAATAACATTCACGCTTTTTGCGGTAGTGGATATTTTAGGTTCTATCCCCCTGCTGATTTCATTGAAAGAAAAAATGGGTGGCATCCGTTCACTTCAGGCAACGGCTGTGTCCGGAGGATTAATGATTCTCTTCCTCTTTGCAGGCAGACCTTTTTTAAAAATTCTCGGACTGGATGTGCGGTCATTTGCAGTGGGTGGGTCTATTGTTATTTTTTTACTGGGTCTGGAAATGGTACTTGGTCATGAAATATTTAAAGGGGATGCCAATGCCAAATCGGGAACAGTAGTACCTATCGCCTTTCCAATCATAGCAGGAAGCGGTACACTGACTACCATTATGTCTTTGAAAGCCAACTACGACGAACTCTATATTCTTGCAGGCATTCTGATCAATCTGGTGATCGTATACATTACGCTCAAATCACTTGCGCACATTAAGAGGGCATTGGGAGATTCCGGCTTACTGGCAGTAAGAAAGTTTTTTGGAGTGATTCTGCTGGCTATTGCCGTTAAGATCTTTAGTTCCAATATTTATTCATTCGGAAAATAACTACGATGACCACTTCAGGTTCATTTTCAGCTTTTTACCACAGTCTCCGCAATAACGGAGAATTGGTTTGCTGGATAACGGCCCTGGTGGTTCTGTTTTTTCTTCCGGAAGGAACAGGACAATCACTCTGCCTGTTCAAAGCAATAGGCTTTACTGCTTGTCCGGGTTGTGGTATCGGGCACTCCATGCAGGATGCATTAAGGCTTCGCCTGGGGGCTTCCATTAATCATCACCCATTGGGCATTATCGCTATTCTTATTATATTTAACAGAATAACCCAATTATTTAAAGCAACCAACAAAACAGTATGAAACCAAATCTGATAAGCCTCATTCCGTCTCTGGAAGGAGAAGAACTGGTATACCTGCAGCATCTGACCAATGAGCTGAACGAACAGCAGTTGCAGAATTTCATTGCTATTTACAATGGCAAAAGAAGAACCACTGATCAGGTCTTACTGGGTTGTATCCTTGGCTTCATTGCCATTGGGGGCGTTCAGCGGTTTATGGTTGGGCAGATCGGAATGGCTTTGCTGTTCTTTTTTACAGGTGGGTTCTGCTTAATTGGAACGATCATCGATACCATCAATCACAAGAAACTAACCTTCGAATTTAATCAGAAAATGGCCAGAGAATCTCTTGCTATGGTTCATGCCTATCAATAATAAATACGGTTCAGGATACTGGCTGGTTATTAATACCACTGCTTCCGTCTGCTGTTGATACCACATAATAATGGAGGGGTAAATGCATGGCCAGTTCGTAAGACTTTTTGATGTCTTCTATCAGGCTGCTTACCGCACTGGTCTCTACCAGATTAATGGTACAACCGCCAAAACCACCACCCATCATGCGGGCACCAATCACTGCCGGATTCAACTTTACCAGATCTACCAGTAAATCCAGCTCTTTACAACTTACTGCATAATCCTGAGAAAGTCCTGTATGTGTTGCATACATCAGCTTTCCCAGCTCCCTGATATTTCCTGACTGCAAAGCCTTACAGGCATTCTCAACACGTTCAATTTCCTCCACCACATAAGCACATCTTTTATATACCAGCGGATCATTGGGTAGTACATATTGTTTCAATTGGTCCATGCTCACATCCCTGAGCGAGGATATACCGGATACCTGCTCACTGACCAGTTTTACTCCCTGTTCGCACTGTTGCCTGCGTTCATTGTAAGCAGAGGAAGCCAGGCTGTGTTTTACATTGGTATCAAATAAAACCAGTGAGTACCCCACTAACTGAAAGGGGATATATTCATATTCAAGAGACCGGCAATCTAATTTGATCAGGTTGTTTCTGGTACTCATCATACTGGCGAACTGGTCCATGATACCACACTGTACCCCGGCAAATTCATGTTCCGCTTTCTGAGCCATATGCACCAATTGCAAACGATCGAGTTTACTTTGGAACAGTTCATTTAATGCATAAGCAACTGCGCACTCAATGGCCGCAGAAGAAGACAGTCCGGCACCGATTGGCAGGTCACTGTCCAGCACCATATTAAAGCCCTTTATGGAATAGCCCTTTTCGATGAATTGTTGTACTACTCCTGCGATATAGTTAGACCATGCCCCATTAACGGGCTCTAAATTATGCAGATTTAATTCAGCCGATTCATTCAGTGACCGGGCAAAAAGATGAATAGTATCATCATTTCGTATATCAATGGCAATATAAGCTGCCTGTTCAATGGCAGCAGGCAATACAAAGCCCTGGTTATAATCGGTGTGTTCCCCAATAATATTGATCCTTCCCGGTGAACGAAAAAGAAATGGTTCTGTGTGAAACAGGTCTGTAAATACTTTCTTCAGCTGATGAATCATAATCAGGCCAAGATAAAAAATTATTGCTAGCCGGCATAATTTAGGATACAAGAGGCTATTATGTGCATTCACTGAAGATGGAATAACTTATAAATTTTGTATATTTGAATATGTCCATTTTCAAATTAGACAGAACAGCTTTCAAAGCACATAGCATGACTGATGCTTCTGATCATGCTCATTTTTATCAAAAAAAAAGCTGGCAAGAGCGTTTAAGAATTGCAGCCTATTTAAACAGTGTGGCATTCAATTATCCCATTGATAATCCACCAACGATGGATAGAACTAAATTTAAAGCGGGTTCAAGTAGTTCAAATGGGTAATATTTTCAATACCGATTTCAGAGATTTTATATCCGCCCTGAATTATCATGAGGTAAAATATATATTAGTTGGTGGTTATTCAGTTATACTGCATGGCTATTCCAGAACTACCGGGGATATGGATATCTGGGTAGAACGGTCTGCGGATAACTATATTCAAATTAAAAAAGCATTCCATCAATTTGGCATGCCTGTTTTTGATATGACGCAAGAAAATTTTCTTTCCCATCCCAATTGGGATGTATTTACTTTTGGCACCCCACCGGTAGCAATTGATTTAATGGTACAACTAAAAGGGCTGGATTTTAATAGTGCCTACGATAAATCAATACTTTTTGAAGATGATGGGTTATATATCCGCACAATCCACAAAGATGATCTGGTTAAGGCTAAGCAATCTGCCAATAGACCAAAGGATCAGGATGATTTAGCCAATCTTACATAAACAATTTCCAACCTGCGGTTGCCGTGTAGCTTATTTATTATTCACCAAGACTGTTAGCCTGCGGCTAACTTCTACCGTTTTGAATTTACCCTATTTTATCTAAATTACTACTTATCGGAATAATACAAATCTATCCGTATTATATCTCTGTTTCTTAATTTATGTAATTTGATTAAAATGTCAATAAATTCCAACACCTTCTTTGCTAGACTATCTAAGTTAAATGCATAGTTGGGAATTGAATAGTTATAATTATGAACGGTTCCGCGTTCTTAGTTGCTTGAATATTGACATCAATCCCATCTTCTAAAGCAATAAAAAACATTGGGTTTTAATAAAGTTACTTACCGTGATCGTATACGTAGATTCAAATAAACAACACAAAAGTTAAAATAAACAGCAAGTGTTGATTAATTGTTTGTAACTTTGCACTTATATCCTATGCTCCACCATTAGTGATCTCTTCTAAAAAAAATTAAGGAGCCAAGTTCATTTCTCTCTTCCATTACTGGTTGCTGCAAGCATGTAGGCAATAGTTTCAACTGCACTTTAAAACTTTATTGCTTATGAAAATTTCAAGTCTACACTTGATTATTATGTTTTGTTGTCAGTTTTGGGGGATTTCAATTTTTGCTCAAACCGCACCTTCCTGGTGTGCAGCTCAAAATTTTGCCGTATTGGCATATTCCACTGTTACTTCTACCGGTAATACTGTTGTAAAAGGAAGTGTGGGTGTTAGTCCTGGATCTGCTGTTACAGGATTTCCTCCAGCGATTATGACGAACGGCGGAACCATCAATTCTGGTGTAGGTTCTCCAGCAGGAACTGCGCAGGTTAGTGCACAAGCCGCATACAATCATCTAATTGCGCAAGTAAGCTCAGCGCCACTATTAACACCTACCGATGTTTTAGGGCAATCTGCCGGACTAACCACGCTTACTCCAGGTATTTATAGTTATAGTTCATCTGCGCAATTAACAGGAAACTTAGTATTAAATGATGGCGGCGATTCTAATGCTGTATTTATATTTAAAATGGCATCAACACTTACAACAGCTAGTTACTCAACGGTAAGCATGAGCAGTGGTGGAAAAGGTAGAAACGTATTTTGGCAAATCGGTTCGTCAGCTACTATTGGAACATACACAACTTTTATAGGTAACATTATCGCAACGGCTAGCATCACCATGACAACCGGTTCTAGTACAACAGGGCGATTGGTTGCGTTAAACGGTGCTGTTACTTTAGACAACAATAATGTTTCCCCTGATTTCACTATTGTATTGCCTGCGATAACAGGTAACACAAGTGGTGCTTTTTGTAAAGACTCAACCATTCAATTAGCACATTCTATTGAAGGAGGTGTATGGGCGGTAGATAATACAGGTATTGCAACAATAGGCGCTTCAAGTGGTTTACTTACAGCTGTTGCGGTTGGTACTTCCATAGTATCATACACACTTAGTGGCAGCACTTGTGGCACAACTTTTAACACACAAATTATTCGCGATTGTGGTACTGGATCGGGTATAGATGGCGGTGGCAGCGGGGGTTTAGAAAGTAAAAGCTTAGGTGACGCAGTAGCAAAACGTTTATACAATAATGCTATCGCTAGTATGCAAGGACCAATTGATTATACACAACTAAAATTGGTTGGGTCTGATGCGCGCATTAACCGTATTTCGGGCGTAGGAGCCAATTTAACTTTGGCTGAATTATTACCACAAAAAATGGCTAGTAAAACATATGTAGCTAGTGTTTCAACGCCATTAGATATTCCAGCTTTTACCAATGCAGTTGATGTTATGTCGATTGATTTCTCGGTTAACAACAAAGCAAAAGCAGTGGCATTTGCTACTAAAACACTAGGGGCTGTTTACGACCATACTAAATCAATATGCGACCGTTTAAAAGGTTCTGAACTGGTGGGATTGCAAAATGTGATGGTTAATGATATTAACATAATTCGCTACGATTTAAAATCAGAGGCAGGAGTAATTGAATATGCCATGAGTTTTATAGTAGGTGCAAAAGCTGGAAGAACCAATTATACTATTCAGTCTAATTGGTTAAACAAAGATTACCAAACTGATGAGGTAATGTACAATATTCAACTTTGGGCAATCAATACTGGATTATTAATGGATATGGCTAATGATGTGATTTCAAAGCTTAAAGCCACTTTACCGGTAACAGAAATAAAAAGTATTACTGGATTGCCTAAAACCTATGTCACATTGGGTAAACGTGTAGGTACAAATTTAACAGTTGCTATCAATAATACACTTACAAATACAAACGGCTATTTTGAAGTGTTGGAAAAAGCCAACGAAAAGTCTATACTATTTACCAAGCGTACTGTTCCGTTTACAATCAATGCGAAAGGACTAACTATCCTTAATTTACCGGTTAGTGATAATTATGAAAATATGATTAGCGTATTTCTAAACGGACAGCTACAAGACGAAATATTTATGAGTGATGGCTCTTGGGGATACGATTATAATAGAAGTACTACAATAGTTAAAAGCTTTGTAATTAGCAACGATTCGTCAATTGCAACCAAAACAACCAACGATTATTTGTTATTTAGGAATATGAAAATTACCGCAACAAGTCCAGATGCTGTTACTGTATTTAAACTATTACGTGGTGGCGGGGTTTTGCAGGATTTAAGCCAATTTAAAATACTAAAATTCATTGGTAGCGGTGCGGGTACCAATCTGAGAATTACATTGGTGAAAAATGGGTTGGTTAATTGGAACGACCAGTTTAGTTATGTTTTACCATTGTCCAAAAACGAAGTGGCATACGAGGTTGATTTATCGAATTTTGTATCTAAAACCAATAAAGACAAATTTTCGGCAACTGATATAACCAATGTCGTGTTTAGTTTTGAAGTGAGTTCCGGAAAAAGTACCGATTTGATTGCTTCAATTGCACAGGTATCATTTTCAAAAGAAACTGCGGGCTATGCCAGTAGTTTAACGGCAACCGATTTGCGTGTATTCCCCAATCCTTCAACCGGCCGATTTACCGCAAACTTTAAATCGACGCTAAATAATACCATGAATTTACAAGTTACAGAGTCTGGAACTGGTAAATTAATCTTAAGTAGAAAAATTAATGCAGTAGTTGGTAATAATACGGTTATTGTTGATATGAAAGGAGATACTGGTTTAAGTATTTATATTCTAACGCTAGAAGGCAATGGTATCAGGTATCTACCAGTAAAATTAGTAGTTAGAAAGTAAAATAATATTTGAATAGAGTGAACAAAAAGGTTGCCAGAATTATGTAGCAACCCCATCTTTAGGACAGCATTAATTTACACAATTTCATTTATTTAGTAAAAAGACCCATAAGCCAGCTCACATTCCATTATTCCCACAGGCTAAAAATTTATTGAAAAGTATCACGGCAAATTACCTGAGTTAATTAGTGAGCAGAAAATGAGGGATTATCTAAAAGAGATCTGTTGTGGAGTTCAGTTATTAGGTAATGTAGTTGAAGTTGCATTTACCAAGGGAGGGAAGAGGAATAAAATGACTGTGCCAAGCTACAAGCTATTAGTCTTCACACCAGCTGAAGAACCTTGGCAACAAACCTATACAGACGAGGAGTCACACTCAGTGAGATAATGTTGATAACCGGGCATCGGTTTGAGGCGTCCCTGAGAAAATATCTAAAAGTGAGTGAAAAGGAGGTGTTATTGAATGTGTTAAAAAGGGTGGAGGAGAGTTTTAACTTGGTAAAAGAACTGTAATAATAAGGCTGTTTTGCTGCTAAGTTTGCTGCCAGCCTTCGCTTCGCTCGGCTGTCTTCTACCGTTTTGAACTTACTCAAACCCCTTACACGACAACCTGCGGTTGCCGTGCGGCTTATTTATTTTCGTCGGCTTACGCACGCAAGCGCGCGTCACCTCCGCCAATAAATAAGCCCCAACACTATCGTGTTGGGGCTTTGTGGTCTCGCCAAGAATCGAACTTGGATCTGGAGCTTCGGAAACTCTTATACTATCCATTGTACAACGAGACCAATTGGGGCAGCAAATGTAACTGATGCCGCTTAAATATGCTTCAACTCCTTAAAGATTCGCTCAGTATCTTCCAAACTACAAAGTTCTGTACCCGGATGCAGGGTGGCTGCAGACCCGGCAGAAACCCCGTATTGCAAGACCTCCTCCCATCCCAACCTCTTATGCAGCGCAGCCAACATACCCGCCACCATGCTATCTCCCGCTCCTACCGTACTTAGTACCTGTACTTTGGGAGCGCAGGCCTCGTAGCATTCAGTAGCTGTAACCAACATGGCACCCTCCGCCCCCATAGAAACGACCATTGCCTCGCAGGACCCTGCTGCAATGACCGTTCGGGCAGCATCTGCCACTTGTGATTTCTCCAGCCAGTCCTTACCCACTAATGCACAGAGTTCGCCCAGATTGGGCTTGATCAGATAAACACCTTCTTTTACTGCTGCTTTTAATGCATCCCCGGAAGTATCTACCACCAGTTTGGCTTTGATTGTATGGGCTATAACTGCCAAACGGGAGAGAATGGTTACCGGCATACCGGGAGGTAAACTTCCACTGACTACTAAATACGCTATGTCGGTTTTGCTACTGATATGATCCAGTATCCCCTGCAGTTCTTGTTCATTCACTGCTTCTCCGGGCATACCAAAACGGTATTGTAATTTTTTCTGCTCATCAAAAACCACAAAGTTTTCCCTGGTATCTGCCGATACCGGTAATGCCACAAAAGACACCTCTTCTTTGTGTAATAAAGTTTCCAGCATTTTTCCGGTATAGCCGCCCGATAAAAAAACAGCTTCCGATGCTACCCCCAGCTTGTGCAAGGCACGCGACACATTAATGCCGCCACCACCCGGTTCTACTTTAGACGCAAGTGCCCTTAGCTTTTTTTCCGGTACCAGTTCCGGAACAATAATGCTTTTATCCAGCGCAGGATTAAGTGTAATGGTTACAATGGAAGACATACCATAAAATTACAGCAATTGCCCGATCTCTTTGAGAGCTGCAGGCAAAAAAATGCAGGTGGGAACACTGCTCATAATTTTAAGATCGGTAAAGAGTGTGCTTTCATTATCCAGAAAAGCCAGCACATCCGATGCTTTATTGTGCTTAAAGATTTGAGAAAATATATCCGCCCCCTGCATTTTACGATGGTGCAATACATGCAGCAAAACACTGTCGTATAAAAGACCCTTCGAAGCATTGAAGTCTGATTTGGCTGAAACCGGGCTTCCGGTTTTAAGTGACCGGATAATAGCTGCAGTTCGCTTTTGTATGAATTTAAACGCATACCCGCTGCTTGCCTTTGCCTGACCTCCTGCTATTCCAATATATACAACGCCCCTGTCTGCTTTGGGCAAAAGGGTATTGGTCATCGGAATCACTCCATATTCCTCGTGTTCAATAGTATAGGAATCAATCTGAAGGTATTCACTGATATATTGTTTCAGGGCAAACTCATACTCAGACTGCTCCAGCAACTCTTCGGTAAACAGGGTGTATTCTATCAGGGCAGTATCTGCAGCAGTTGGCAACACGTATATAAAAGTGGTGCCATGTTGCTGCGACACCCTGAAATCCATGAAAGTGGCTTTGTACGGATCGAAGCAGGGTTGGCTGGTTTTGATCACCCAGCCTTTAAAATGCTGTTTAAAATAAAACTGGTTTGGATTTGGTTGAATGGGCTCAAACAAAATACTGTTGAATACCTGCGAAGCATAAATGCTCCGGTCTTTTAAAACAATGCCCGGCAAAACAATACCCGGCAACGAAGTATGAGCAAGACCCAGCACCGTTTCATTCAACCAGTGAATATGGGCATTTTGAGCAGTTTCCTTTTTTACATAATTGTAAAAAGCAAGGCCCTCAATCATTTTATAGGTATACGGAGCAATCTGCAATTCTCCGGAAAAACTATCTGAAAAAAAGTCCAGCAACTTCCATTGATGATGAACAATGGGTTCAAAAATATCGGGCTCTTTTTCCCAGAAGCACCAGGTACGGTCATTCTGGTTTTTACCGGCAGCATCCACTACCAGTATTTTTTTATCCGCAAAGAAAGGATCTCCGTTCATGCGCATCAGCAAACTGAGACCTGCGCATCCTGCACCTGCAATAATATAGTCGTATTCTTTTTCCAATGATTAAACCGACTTCAGTTTTTCATCTCTCCTTATTTTATCCCAGTATTTTTTTGCAACAAGTAACATACCAAAACTTTCCCCTTCTTCCTTACCAATATGCTTATGGTGCATTTTATGCGCCCAGCGGATGGCCCTTATGTAGCGGTTATTGCTTCTGGTAAAATATTTAAACCGCTGGTGAATAATAATTTCATGCACTACAAAATAAGCAAAGCCATACAAAGCAATACCGAATCCAATGCTTACTGCCCAATAGTTCTGGTTCATACTGCCCAGCATAATACAAAGCCAGCTGGGTATAGCAAAGATCACAAAGAATGCATCATTTTTTTCGAAGAAGCCGTTCCCTTTCTGGTGATGATCTTCATGCAGGTACCACAAGAAACCGTGCATCACATAGCGATGTGTAAGCCAGGTAATTCCTTCCATCACACCAAAAACAAGTAACGTAACAAGTAGGTAATAAATCATCTTATAAAAATATACTGAGTGTTAAAAAAAATAATGTTTGTATAACCAGTAAATGTACCGCAAAAGTATTCGTTTTTGAGAAATCCAGTTTTCTGGAAACAGCAATCAATCCGCAACTAATCAGAAACCAGCAGGCATAATTCAATGACGGGATGGTTTCCGAATGCCATTGCCAGAATCCCAGTTTAACCGCAACAGGTTCCATGAGCCAGTCAAAACAGGTTGCCAGTATAGCCCCGTCTGCAATTACCGAAATGGTTTCCAGCCGAATGGGTGGAGCAGGAAGCCCGTCCGCTGTGTATTTATCTTTCACCCATTGGTGCAGCTTCTCCATCAATACTAAACAGCAAAAAACAACCACAAACCAATTGATACCAATTAAAACAGGAACGCCCAGCCATTTTATGCCCATCACCGTTCCATAGGTATAATTGCCAAAAAGCAATCCGGTGTTCACTCCAATCATTTCAGTGACCATTCCGGTTATAAAACAAAGTGCTGTAAAAACTAAAAAACCTTTGTTGATTTTTTCCTGATTCCAGATCAGTAAGCCCGCCATCAACAATAAGTTCAAGGGGGTATTTTGAATGAACCAGTTACTGTAGGGTGAAAATAAGATACCAATCACACCGCTTACATGAAACAGTATGGCTAAAAA
>CALPNW020000045.1 GCA_943325035.2 Sphingobacterium thalpophilum
ATCCATGAGGCCATTCAGGAAAATACAGGTCTTGATGTGAGTGCTATGGACGAAGCTGGTTTAAGAGATGTTTGCAAACAACTGAAAATTGATGTATCTCCTACCATTGGTAAGGGCAAACTCATTGATGAGCTCTTTGGCGCAAGTAGTGAACACACGTATATTCAACCAACATTCATTATCGATTACCCGGTAGAAATGAGTCCGCTTACCAAGAAGCACCGCAGCAAACCAGGGCTTGTTGAACGTTTTGAATTAATGGTGAATGGAAAAGAGCTGGCCAATGCTTATACTGAACTGAATGATCCGATCGATCAGCGCGAACGTTTCGAAGAGCAGGTTAAACTGATGGAACGCGGAGACGATGAAGCCATGTTCATAGACTACGATTTTCTGCGGGCATTAGAGTATGGCATGCCGCCAACATCGGGTATCGGTATTGGGATCGACCGCCTGTGTATGATGATGACCAATCAGGTATCTATTCAGGATGTGCTCCTGTTTCCGCAGATGAGGCCGGAAAAATTTGAAGACTAATCAGGTTCTCGTGTTTACACGATGATGGATACGAAAAGAGCACAGTAAATACTGCGCTCTTTTATTTTTTTATACTCTTGGAATATTAGTCTCTGTAATTCAGGGCCGGTTTACGGTTGCCCAGTAAAGCCTTGTATTGGTAATCACCCACTGATTTTATAAACTCGTCTTTCGACTGCTGCACCAATGCAGGATTGGTAAATAAATCAATAGCCGTTAATGCCATGGTCTTGGCAGCCACCATCATTCCTTTAGTACCTATCTCTGTGCCTCCGCAGGCTACTGCCTGCCAGCTGTGTGCCGGTGTGCCGGGAATCCAGGTTGCAGCAGATAAGCCCACTGTAGGCACTGCATAGCTCACGTCGCCCACATCTGTGGATCCGCCACCTGCATCAATACTTGCCTGCAAAGGGGATACCGTTTCTGCCCGGTCTATAGCGGGTGCTTTGAAGGTGAAGGAAGACTGTATTTTTTTACCGAATTCGATCTCCGCGCTACTGTATTTAACACCGCCTACTTTCTGCAGATTTTTCTGCATGGCTTCGGCCAGGGTTTTATTGATCAGCAGATCATGCGTTCCTCCTATGATCTCATATTCCATTTTTGTTTCTGTTCCCATTGCAGCACCATTGGCTGTTTTAACCAGGCGCTCAAAAATGCTGGAAACAAAATCTTTCTTTGGATGACGTACATAAAAGAATACTTCTGCAAAATCAGGCACCACATTGGGCGCTTTGCCACCTTGTGTGATCACATAATGAATTCTTGTTTCCTGTGGCACATGTTCCCGCATCATATTGGCCATATTGTCCATTGCTTCTACCCCATCAAGGGCCGAACGACCTCTTTCCGGTGACATGGAAGCGTGAGCAGATAATCCGTAAAAACGGAATTTAGCCGAAGTGTTGGCCAGCGCACTGGTCATGGTAATACTGTTGTCATCACCGGGATGCCAATGCACGGCAACATCCACGTCTTTGAACAAACCGGCACGAACCATATACACTTTGCCGCTTCCGCCTTCTTCTGCAGGACAACCATACACACGAACTGTACCGGTTAATTTTTTGGATTCAATCAGTTTCTTGATTTCAATTCCTGCTGCTACAGAAGCGGTACCAAACAAATGGTGTCCGCAACCATGGCCTGAATTTAATCCGGCCATTGGTTTTTTCTCGGGCGTTGCTTCCTGAGATAAGCCGGGTAAAGCATCATACTCAGCGAGTATAGCAATAACGGGTTTACCGCTGCCATAACTGGCTACAAATGCAGTGGGCATTTCGGCCACGCCGGTCTGTACGGTAAACCCGTTGTTTTTGAGTGTTTCCTGAAGCAGCTGGGCACTTTTAACTTCTTTGTATCCTACTTCAGCAAATCCCCAGATCTGTTGTGCAATATTTTTATATGTATCGTATTTACCATCAATTTGCTGAATGACCTCGTCTTTCAGTGACGCAGCTACAGGTGTTGCTTTTTGGGCCTGAAGCACCAGCATACCCATGCAAAGCGATGCAGAGAGAATTGTTTTTTTCATTTGAATTTTTATATACGTGAGGTCAATTATACAAACAGGTCTTTGTAGAGTTGTGCACCGGGAACAACCGAATATTTTTCGAGGTCGGTAATACCTTCTGCTGCAAGCACGTCTTCATCCACAAAAGTATTACCACTGCACTGAGACGCTGTTTTAGACAAAATATAATACACACTGTCTGCAATGATATCGGTGGTGCGGCTCATTTTAGCCAGCGTTTCCCCGCCCAGTAAATTTCTTACAGCAGCAGTATCAATTGTTGTTTTCGGCCATAGTGCATTGGAAGCCACTCCGGCACCTTTTAATTCTGCAGCCCATCCGAGTGCCAGCATACTCATGCTGTATTTGGTAATGGTATAGGCGATGTGTCCGCCCATCCATTTTGGATCGAGATTAATTGGCGGAGAAAGTGTAATGATATGCGGATTTTTCCCTCTTTTTAAATAAGGGATACAATGTTTACCCATTAAAAAAGTTCCCCTTACATTAATGCTTTGCATAAGGTCAAAACGCTTGGATTCTGTTTGCTCCGTTGGAGTTAACTGAATGGCCGACGCATTATTGATCAAAACATCAATACCGCCAAAACGTTCCACCGCCAGTTTAACGGCAGCTTCTATCTGGTCTTCCTGTCTGATATCTACCTGAACGGCGAGGGCTTTTCCTCCGGCAGCTTCTACTTCTTCGGCAGCGGTATATATAGTGCCTCCCAAACGGGGATCTTCCGACACACTTTTAGCGGCAATGACAATATTGGCTCCTTCTTTGGCAAGGCGGAGTGCAATGGCTTTACCAATACCTCTGCTGGCACCGGTAATAAAAACTGTTCTGTTTTGAAAAGCGGACATAAGCAAAATGTTAGAGAATAAATGTACGTAAAGCAGTTTACCAACCGAGAAATTCTTTTATTACGGCTTCGGTTTCTGCACAGGCATCAGACAGATTATTGTTGACAATTGTTTTATGGAACTGATGGCTGAAAGATATTTCATAGCTGGCTTTGCTTAAGCGGGTAGCAAGGGTTTCCGGCGTTTCAGTACCCCTGCTTTCCAGTCTCTTTTTTAATTCTTCCACCGAAGGCGGCTCAATAAAAACAGACAAACAATTTCCGTTGAATTGCTGCTGAATATGAATGGCCCCTTTTACATCAATATCCAGTACCGGCACCTTCCCCAAACTCCAGATATATTCCAGTTCACTTCTGAGTGTTCCATAATAACTTCCTTCATATACCATTTCCCATTCTACAAATTCATCCGCTTCAATTTTTGCTTTAAAATCATCTACCGACATAAAATGATACTGAACGCCGTTTTCTTCTCCGTTGCGGGGAGAACGGGTGGCAGCGGATACGGAAAAGGAGAGCAAAGGATATTTATTCAGTAAAAAACGGGTAATAGAGGTTTTACCGGCTCCTGATGGGGCAGTAATTATTATCAGTTTCTGATGAGATAGTTGCATCGGTAAAATTTGTTGCAAAGAAACATTTATTTAAAGCAATCCGGCAAATTAATAGCAGCGCAACAATCCTTATTTGTTGCCCCGGTAAATCGCATACCCTAACATTCCTGCCGCTAAAGTTGTTACAGGAGTGCCTGAATAATTTTATACCAACACACTTTACTCATTAAAAAAAATGCTCATTTATATTTTACGCCGGTTAATTTATTTCTACCCGTTTTATTTTTATTTTATTATCTTGATCCCGATCAATTGTTTGCTATGCGTGTATGCTGGAATTTATTGCTGCAACTGCAGGGATGGACCATACGTGGCGAGTTCCCGTACCACTTAAAAAAGTGTGTGATTATTGTTGCACCTCATACCAGCAGCTGGGACTTTATCATTGGGCTGGCCATCAGAAGCAAGCTCCGGTTATACCACTTGAAATTCATGGGGAAAGACTCTTTGTTCAAAGGACTATTTGGCCGCTTTCTCAGAAAAATGGGCGGATTTCCTGTGGACCGGTTCAATAAAAACAATATGGTAGACCAGGTGGTGGATATATTTAAACAGCAAGACTCTTTTGTGCTGGCACTTTCACCCGAAGGAACCCGAAAAAAAGTAGACCGGCTAAGAACCGGGTTCTATCATATTGCCAAAAACGCCCATGTGCCGATTGTAATGGCAGGCTTCGATTTTGGTAAAAAAGAAGTGTCTTTTGCTGAGCCATTTTATTGTACCGATAATATGGAGGCCGATTTACATTTTATCATCCGTCATTATGCTTCCTTAGAAGGAAAGATCGGTTCCCTCGGACTCGGTCATTTACAAAATTCTTTTGCCTAATACCCTCCACTATGAAAAATCAATACCCTACGATAGTAGACCAGTTTTGTAAATTTGAACAGGAAAAACCAGACCAGCTTTTTCTATCGGAACCGGTGAGCGGAGTGTACCGGAATTTTACCTGGTCCGAAGCCGGCAGAGAGATCCGGGGCATTGCAGGGTATTTACAGAATTGCGGGTTGGTGAAAGGAGATAAAGTAGCCATCATCAGCAAGAATTGTGCACACTGGATAATGGCCGATCTGGCTATTGCAATGGCGGGCATGGTTTCAGTACCGCTCTATCCAAATATTACCACAGCTGCCGTAAACGAAATACTCCTTCACAGCGAAGCAAAAGTAATTTTTGTGGGCAAACTCGATAACCCTTTGCAGATCCGTAAGGGGATTCCGGAGGCAGTGTCCCAGATCAGTTTCCCCTTTTATTTTAATGAAGGTTGTTTAAACTGGGATGAGCTGGTACAATCCAATACGCCGTTTTCCGGTATTCCTGTAATTGATGCAAAAGAGCTGAGTTGTATTGTGTATACCTCCGGTACAACCGGACAGCCCAAAGGCGTAATGCATAGTTTTCATGGAATGTCATTTGCAGTATTCTCTTTCTTGTCCAGCAATCCTCCACTGAACAATGAAGTGTTCTTTTCTTACCTGCCCCTCTGCCATGTTGCAGAAAGAATGCTGGTAGAATGCGGTACTATTTTCACCGGAAGTACGGTACACTTTGTAGAGTCGATGGATACTTTTTCTAATAACCTCAACCACACAAGGCCAACCATATTTTTAGCGGTTCCGCGCATCTGGGAAAAAATGCAGGAAGAAATTCTGAAAAAAATGCCGCAACAAAAACTTAACAGGTTACTGGCTATTCCTGTTGTTTCAACAATTATTAAAAAAGCCATCCGCAAAAAAATGGGGCTTTCCCGTTCCAAGCATATTTATACCGGAGCATCTCCCATCAACAGATCAGTGCTGGAATGGTTTGCCAAACTGGGCATCATTATTCAGGAAGCGTATGGTATGACGGAGAACTCTGCACTTTCGCATGTGAACAGAAAAACCAGCGCTAAATTCGGCACCGTGGGTCAGAGCTATCCGGGAGTGGAAGTAAAACTGAATGCAGAACGCGAAGTACTGGTAAAAAGTGAGGCCTCTATGCTGGGCTATTTTAAAGAACCGGAACTCACCCAGGCAATGTTTGAAGGGGAATGGTTAAAAACGGGTGATGAAGGATCTATTGACGCAGAAGGCTACCTGACCATAACCGGAAGAATAAAAGACCAGTTTAAAACCAGCAAAGGCAAATATGTGATTCCTGCGCCTATTGAATCTAAAGTACTGTCGCATCCCTATGTTTCACAGGCCTGTGTGGTAGGATCCGGAATGCCTGCACCGCTTTTAATTTGCACCCTCTCCGAAAAAGCACTGGTAGAAGAACACCGTTCTATACTGGACCATTTGCATGACCTGATGAAAAAAGTAAATACCCAGCTCGAGCACCACGAGCAGATTGCCAAACTGATTATCGTAAAGGAAGAATGGACCATAGAAAATGGTATTCTCACGCCTACGTTAAAAATAAAACGTAAAGTGGTGGATGAATTATTTGAACAATATTATATGACCTGGTACAATTTGCAGCATCCGGTAACATTTGCATAGCATCTCCGGCGTTTTCCGGAATCCTTAACATTTTTTTTTAACTGTTGGCATTAGTTTTGTTTTTTACACCAGTCGGAACAATTTTTTTGACTTTAAACCGTTCTTTATATAACAGTTAAACAAAACGATACACTATGAATATTAAATTGTACTCAATTGCTGCTATTGCATCGTTTGCAATGTTCTCTTGCGTTAGTCCGAAACAACTCAAACAATCGGAAGCAAAATATACAGAATTGAATGGCGCTTACGCTGAATTACAGGGCAAATACAGGGCCTTACAGGATGATATCAATAAATCCAATAACAACAACGACAAGCTGGCTACTCAAAAAGCAGCTTTAGATGCCCAGATCGCCGGCCTGAACGCGCAGCTCGATTACCTGAAGCAGAACAACAATACCGTTCTTAATCAATTAAAGGATTTATCTGTAGTAACAGGTTCTCAGGCAGAAAGCATCCGTAAATCACTGGAAAATATTGGTGCCAAGGATATTTATATTAAAGACCTGCAGGGTTCTGTTGCCCGTAAGGATTCTTTAAATATGGCACTGGTCATGAATCTGAAAGGTGCTATTGGAAATCTGGACGATAAAGACATTAACATTAAAGTAGATAAGGGGGTGGTTTATGTAGATATTTCCGACAAACTTTTATTTAAGAGCGGAAGCTACGAAGTAACAGACCGCGCCAAAATGGTTTTGGGTAAAGTAGCCAAAGTGCTGAATGCCCAGCCTGATATCGAATTTCAGGTAGAAGGCCATACTGATTCAATTCCAATGAACGGAAATGTGGTAAGTGACAACTGGGACTTAAGTGTGAAACGTGCTACCACTATAATCAGAATACTTCAGGATTCTTATGGATTAGATCCAAAGAGAATGACTGCAGCAGGAAGAAGCCAGTATGTACCGATTGCGGATAATGCAACTGCAGAAGGTCGTGCGGCTAACCGCAGAACAAGAATTGTGATCTTACCACAGCTTGATCAGTTCTTCAAATTGCTGGAACGCAAATAATTATATATACAACTATTTCTGAGCGGGGCTTTTGCCCCGCTTTTTTTTGCCCGCTGCCGAACCTGAATTTATTCCTGCGCCTTGATTCTTACCAACAAGCACCTAACTTGCATGCGAATTGAAAATAGTATGCAGGAGTATTTGAAAGGATTGAATGAGCCACAAAGAGAAGCAGTAATGCATGTGAAGGGCCCGATAATGATTGTGGCCGGTGCAGGCAGTGGAAAAACCAAGGTATTAACTACCCGTATTGCCCATTTAATGTCTGAACATAAAGTGGATGCCTTTAATATTCTGGCACTCACTTTTACCAATAAGGCAGCGGCAGAAATGAAAGAAAGGATTGAAAAAATTCTGGGTAATTCAGAGGCCAGAAATTTATACATCGGAACTTTCCATAGTGTATTTGCCAGAATTCTTCGGGGAGAAGCCCATCGGATGGGCTATCCGTCTAATTTTACCATTTACGATACCGACGACAGCCGGTCTGTGCTGAAAACAGTGATCAATGAACTGAATCTAGACGATAAACACTACAAACCAAGTGTAGTGGGTAACCGGATCTCTTCGGCCAAAAATGCCCTGCTGAGCCCTGCTCAGTATGCCAATGATTATTATACACAGCAGGAAGATATGCGCGCCAACAGGCCTGCTATTGCCCAGGTATACACTGCATATGCCAACCGTTGTTTTAAAAACGGCGCGATGGATTTTGATGATCTGTTGCTGAAAATGTATGAGCTGTTACAGAACTTTCCGGAAGCCCTCATTAAATACCAGCGTAAGTTTCACTACATACTCATCGATGAGTACCAGGATACCAATGCGGTGCAGTACCAGATCACCAAATTACTCGCAGCGATGAACGAGAATATCTGTGTGGTAGGGGATGATGCACAGAGTATTTATAGTTTTCGTGGTGCAACCATCGAAAACATCCTGCAGTTTCAGAAAGACTACGATGATGTAAAAGTAGTTAAGCTCGAACAAAATTACAGAAGTAGTCAGCAGATTATTCATGTGGCCAATGAGGTAATTAAAAATAACAAAGGACAGATACCTAAGAACCTCTGGACCGAAAATGAACCCGGAGAAAAAATCAGTCTGGTGCGAACCATGACCGATAATGACGAGGGTAAATTTGTGGCTGATACCATTCAGGAACAAAAACTGCGCAACCATTATTTCAACAAAGACTTTGCAATTCTTTACAGAACCAATGCGCAGAGCCGTTCATTCGAGGAAAGCCTTCGCAGAATGGGACTCGCTTACCGGATCTATGGAGGTACCAGCTTTTACCAGCGCAAAGAAGTTAAAGACATATTGGCCTATTTAAGGATAATCGTAAACACCAGAGATGAAGAAGCGCTTAAGCGGGTCATTAATTATCCGGTGAGAGGTATTGGAAAAACCACTTTAGAAAAATGTGTGATTTTTGCCAACGAGCACAATATTTCCATGTTCGATGTGGTTAGCCGCGCTGTTGAGTTTGGCTTTAAAGCAGGTACCCTGGAAGCACTGCAGAACTTTGCTACCATGATCCGTTATTTTCAGAGTATGCTTACCGATAAGAATGCATACGATGTGGCTGTGCAGGTCGGTAAACACACCAATCTCGTTAAAGAATTATTTAACGATAAAACAACGGAAGGCCTGGCACGGTATGAAAATATTCAGGAATTACTCAACTCTATCAAAGAGTGGATAGAAAGCCCTAGCAATGAAGACGGAGAGCTGGGCGATAAAACGCTGGGGGCTTATTTACAGCAGATCACTTTACTTACAGATGCCGATGACGATAAGGAAAATAATGATGTGGTTAAATTAATGACCATACATGCGGCCAAAGGACTGGAGTTTGGATGTGTATTTGTAGGTGGTGTGGAAGAAACCCTTTTCCCGAATGCAATGAGCATTAATACCCGCGAAGAACTGGAAGAAGAACGCCGTTTATTTTATGTGGCCGTTACAAGAGCCAAACAAAGATTATGGCTAACCTATTCCAATTCCCGTTACCGTTTTGGGCAACTGGTACAGAATGAACCCAGCAGGTTCATAGACGAAATGCCCGAACAGTATATCGATAAAAGCTTTGCAGGTGGTGGCGCCAGAAATAATTCCAGTACCAACTGGGGTGGTGCTTATGAAAGAATGCAAAGCAGGTCCGATTCTAAGAGTGTTGCCGGGGCAGAAAAAAAATACGGGGCTCCTCCTGCAAAAAAACCTGCAGGCAGTAAGCCCGAATACATGCCCATTGTTCCTCCCACCCCAAAATTGTCTACACATGTTCCTTCTGTTGACTTTGCAGCAAGTGATACCTCTTCGCTGGAAGCCGGACAGAAAGTGGAACACCAGAAATTTGGATTTGGTTTGGTGACTGCGCTGGAAGGCTCTGCACACAATCCTATTGCAACCATCCGGTTCGAAAAAAACGGAGAGAAAAAGATCATGCTCAATTATGCAAAGCTGAGAATTGTTGAATAAGGGTTATCGGTACTTCGCCAATCTGACCCCCTTATCGGCAGGCATTTTTTTGGATGAAGCTGGTTTATATAAACCGCCATTGGGCTGGGGTAACAATACCGTTCCCGGTAAAAATAAAAAACTTTCAGGCGGTGGGGGCGGAACAACCGCAACGGCAACAGCTACCTGAACCGGAGTAGTATTTTCTGCAACAGGAGTTGCATAAACCGCCGCTGCTGCAACTACAGCCCGTTCTTCTATGATCTTACCCGTAGCAAATTGCTGCAGTACACTCATCTGCGCCCGGTCGTTTTGTGCAAGCGGATAAACAGACAACGGATTGCCACTCCATTTTTTTCCGGAAGCCCAGTAGAAGGCAGGCACTTTATTATCGCTCAGGTACTTCAGAAAATGCTCCATCAGTTTTAGCCAGCGTGGGTCTGTATCAGGAACCGCAAACTCTCCAACCATTCCCTTCTTGTTGTTTTCCTTTAACCAGTTTACAAAAGGGGTGATCCTCTTTACGCCGGTCATTTCTTCTACCTGGTTCTGCTCATAAGAATAGAGGTATTTTCCGGTGAAGTCTATATCAAAATAGCAATGCGCATTGTAAATCAGTTTGTCTTGCGGGTCTTTCAGCAACTTCAGGTTATCGCTGAACTGGTACCAGCTTTCCGGAGCAGCAAAGTTTTCTCCATCTATAATGATGTGATTCCTGCTGTCTGCTTCCCTGATGGAATTAATGGTTTGCTGGGCAGTGGTGTACCAGTCAAATCCCTGCATTTCATGAGGTTCGGTCATGATCTCAAACCCGAAGATATTCTGATACCCCGAAAAAGCATTGGCCAGCCGGTTCCACACATCCGCAAAATCATACCTGCTAACCGTTAAGCTCCCTATAATATAATCAATGCCATATTTGCGGTATCTGCCGCCATTGTGCATGCTTAAAATAACCTGTAAGCCTTTATTGGAACACCAGGTGGCTACTTTTTTGATTTCTCCAATCTCCTGGTAGTCCAGATCGCCTCCCAGATTTTGCTGAATTCGTTCCCAGCGAAAGGGAATGGTAACGGTTTTGAAGCCTTTCTGGTAAAAATAATTGACCTCTTCTTCGGTAGGGTAGGAATAATGTTCGTTCAGATTGCCGGGGATATTGTTCTCGGAAAATTCGCCCCCGCAGAGGTTAATCCCCAATGAAAAAGCCGTACCCTGAGACCTTGCAGATACAGCGGAGAGCATCAGTAGCAGAATGAACAGACGGTATTTCTTAAATCGCAGGATCATAATGTATATCCTATAACGTAAAAGCCAGCTATTTATTGAGTTTACTTTCGATATCCGAAAAATAAGGCGCCCGAAAGGTTAAACAGCTTGTTTTGAACATTCTCAGCCCATGTTTTGTTTATTTTTGTTCAAATACCCGCATTATGATACAAACAGGCAACCCGGTAATCAGCATATATACAGAAATGACCCCCAATCCAGAAACCATGAAATTTGTGGCCAATAAGCTGTTGTATCCGGGTAAAAGCATTGATTTTGGGGATGAGTCACTGGCAGGACCCTCTCCTTTAGCGAAAGAGCTGTTTAGTTTCCCTTTTATCAGAAGTGTGTTTATTGCCAGCAACTTCATTACACTCTCCAAAACAATTGAAACAACCGACTGGCAGGATGTGATTCCTACCATCAAAGAATTTCTGAAACAATACCTCGAAAACGGTGGCGTGGTAGTAAACGACGAGGAAGTGGCCAAGGTAAAACAGGAAGCAACCAATACCGTAAGCGCAGATGATGATGACATTGTAAAAAGAGTGAAAGAATTACTCGAGAACTATGTTAAACCAGCCGTGGAAATGGATGGCGGGGCTATTCAGTTCAAAAGCTATAACGACGGTATTGTCAACCTGATGTTACAGGGTAGCTGCAGCGGTTGTCCTTCTTCTATGATCACGCTCAAAGCCGGAATTGAAGGAATGATGAAACGCATGATTCCAGAGGTGAAGGAAGTGGTTGCTGAAGCCGAATAAGCACTAAATGCTTATTTTACAGTTCCGGGTTCCACCGCAATGAATTGCAGGGAAAGGATTCGCAACAGCATGAAGTATAAACTCCATTCTCTACTTATTCATTACCGGGATGCATTACTGGCCTCCTCCATTGCTTTCGTATGAATCCTGGCCTATGCCCAACATAGTGGAATTGGCTTATCTCCCGGTTCGAAACGCTGAGCAGCAGGCTGATGAGTCCGGTGTATGTTCCGCTGCTGGTATTCCGGGTTACACCGAAGACCAGTGGACCCAATCACCGATGATGGCATACCTGCGTTGGCATGCCAACGAATATCAACCAGTCATTTTTTCAAACACCAATGATGCGGTTTATTTTTTAACCGGATTGAATGCGCTTTCTTTACCGCATAAAGATGTTCCCGGAGAAATTATCCGGTTCAGGAATAACCCTTCCTTTTATCTGGTTTGGTTTTTTTTCGGAGAAAACCCCGATCTGAAAGACCGGGAATTTATTCAGCAGCATTTTACACTAAAAGCCTCCTGGCAATTTGAAGATGGAATTATCTACCGTTATTGATCAGTTCATACATGGCATTCAGCAAACCGGCTGGCTTGAATTCATTGCTGTTATTGCAGGCATAGGAAGTGTATGGTTCAGCAGAAAGGAAAATATTCTAGTTTACCCGGTGGGACTTGTTAACACGATTATATTTATCTGGCTGAGCATCAAGGGAAATTTATTCGGGGAAGCCAGTGTAAATCTTTACTACACCATTATGAGTATTTACGGCTGGATTTTATGGTCGGCAAAAGACCCCAAAAAACAGGAGGCCATTCTGCATATCAGTTACAGCAGCCGTAAAGAATGGATGCAACAGCTGGTTTTTTTCAGTAGTTTTTATGTGGCCATTTATGCTGCACTTACCTGGCTGAAACAATCATTTGCCCCGGAAGCTATTCCATGGGCCGATGCGTTTGCAAGCGCTACCGCTTTTACCGGCATGTGGCTGATGGCCAGAAAAAAAGTAGAAAGCTGGGGATGGTGGATAGCAACAAATATTGCTTCTATTCCGTTATACTTTGTGAAGGGTTATGTATTTACCAGCGTACAGTTTGTAATACTCCTCTTATTGGCCATCGCCGGACTTATCAGCTGGCGTAAAAAAGCAATGCATGTCCCCTGTTAAGAAGATCGTGATCATTGGCCCGGAATCTACCGGGAAAAGTACTTTATGCGAATTGCTTGCACAGCATTATCAAACGGAATGGTGCAATGAATTTGCACGTGAATACCTGATCACCAATGGAACCCACTATACAAAAGAGGATCTGCTGGCTATTGCAAAAGGACAGCTTGCACTGGAAGATGAAGTAAGCAAACAAGTGAAAAGCCGGTGGTCGGAGATTTTGGGAGAACGGTTGGTGAACGCTGCAAAACTGCAGTCTTCTGTATTACCTCCCATGCTGTTTGTTGACACGGATATGTATGTAATGAAAGTGTGGAGTGAATATGTGTTTGGTGTATGTGATTTTTTTATACTCAACGCTATCGCACATAGAAAGTATGATCTCTATCTGCTCTGTGATATTGATCTTCCATGGGTTAAAGATGAGCTTCGCGAATACCCCGATGAAAAACCACGAAAGGAATTGTTTTCGATTTACAAAGATCTACTCATTAACCAGCAAGTGCCCTGGACGCTGATCAGCGGCAATTACGATGAGCGGCTGGCTGCTGCCATAGAAGCAGTAAATAGCATGGGGTTATACTAACGGTGTACCAATGCATGAACGTCCTCGTCGTCTTCGAGGTTTCGCATCTGTTGAAGAATTTGCGGATACCGCCAGGAAACTCTTCTGCTCATGGGCTTTACTGAAAACTTTTTTGGATTGGGCAGACAGGCTATAATCATAGCGGCTTCTGCTCTCGTCAGGTTTCTGGCAGACTTATGAAAGTAATGCTTTGCTGCAGCCTCAATACCAAAAATACCAGGACCCATTTCTATTACGTTCAGGTAAACTTCCAGTATTCGTTTCTTGCCCCAAATGAGTTCTATCATTTTGGTAAAATAGAGTTCCGGAACTTTTCGCACAAATTTGGAATAACGACCTCCCTGCCACAGAAAAACATTTTTGGCAGTTTGTTGGGTAATGGTACTGGCCCCGCCTCCCAGCGGTATTTTCGTTTTCTTTCCTTTCTTTTTTGGTTGTAAACTTTTCTCTATTGCATCCCAGTCAAATCCACCATGATCCGGAAACGACTGGTCTTCGCTGGCAATAGCAGCCAGTTTAATGGAAGCATTCATTTCGCTCCAGCTCACATAGTCACGCTCCAGACCATAACCAACTGCGTTGGTGATTTGTGTAACCGTTACCGGCGGTATGATCCATTTGGTAACAAGAATATATAGGAAAGAGGAAGCAAAGAGAAACAGTGTTGCGCGCTTAATAAAATGAAAGGCTTTTCCAAAGAACCCCCTTGATGTACCGGTCATAAAAGTGGATTAGTGATTTTTAATGGCGTCTCCGAAATTCAAAACGCCCCAGCACAGGGCAATACCAAATCCAATCAGAATGATGCCAGAAATGATATTGATATTATGCAGGTTTTTAGGGGTGAGTTTAGTGCGGAGTTTTCCGGCAAGGGCTACTTTTGCAATATCACTCAATAAAACAAAAAGCAAACAGGTAACAAATACAATGAGTTTATAATGAAATGGATTAGGGGTGGTAGCTGCGTCTCCGATAATAGCCGCGGTCCAGGCAAACCAGAAAAGAAAAACACCCGGATTTAAAATATTCATGAAATAACCCGCCAGAAATATTCCGGCGAGATCCCGCTTTCTGAATTTTTTGAGGATGAGTTTATTCTCCTCATCGGTAATGGCTGCCTTTTTAAAAAAGACGGTATAAATACCCACCGCCACTAAAAAAATGCTGCCAGTTACTGCAATGGCAGTGCTGTGGTTTAATGCAGTGGTAAACAGGGAGGTAAAAAGATTGCATACCAGCACCAGTGTAATATCACTGGCAGAAACACCGGCCACAAAAGTATATCCCGCTTTATGACCGTTGGTTATGCTTTGCTTGATGATGGCAAAAATAATTGGTCCTACAGAAATACTTAAGAACACTCCCAAAACCAACCCTTTAATTATAGGTGCGATCATACGTACATTATCGTTTAAGCGCTGAAGATTTTATTGTGTTTTTTTAGCGGAATCGGGTGCGTTTAAAAACTGTTGCCAGTCTTCCAGCATTTTACCTTTTAATACCCTTGGGAATTTATGTTGTCCGCCAACCTTCCCTTTCAGATTCATGAAATCCATAAAATGCTTTTCGCTTAATACCTCCAGCCTAACTTCTTTCAAAGCACTGTTTCTTTCAACAGCATAATCATCGTTCAGCTCTTTCAGAAAACCATCAATGCAAATTCCCAGATCTGTTGCATTCACTGCATCATTGCAGGCAACATACCACTGGTGTGCAAAAAAGTTATCGCAGGGAACTCCTGCAACAGTGAATTCTGGAATGCTGATATTAAATTTTTCTCCGGCCATCTGAACCGCCTTATTCATATTATCTACACTCAGGTGTTCACCTACCAGGCTTAAGAAATGCTTGGTTCGTCCGGTAATGATGATCTCCGCTTTTTCCTTATCCACAAAACGAACGGTATCCCCGATCAGGTAACGCCAGGTTCCTGCCGAAGTGCTGATCAGCAACGCGTAATCCTTGCCCGCTTCTACTTCATGCAGCATCAGGGCATTGGGTTTTTCGATCATATCCCCTTCAGAAGTGAAATTCACTTCATCAAAAGGTACAAACTCCATAAAAATATGTTCGTTGCTCACCAAACGCATGCCGGTTGCATACTGGCTGTCCTGGTAAGCAATAAAACCTTCGCTGGCCAGATAGGTTTCTATATAAGTGATGGGCTTACCCAGCATTTTCTCAAACCCTTTTTTATAGGGTTCAAAGCTTACACCGCCATGTGCGAAAAAGGCCAGGTTGGGCCATAATTCATGAATATTGTTCAGTTTGTAGCGCTCCACAATCATTTCAACACACATTTGGATCCAGGCGGGAACACCTACCAGAAAACCGATATCCCATTCAGGCGCTTTTTCTACTATTTCCAGAATTTTTTTATTCCAATCCGTTTGCTTGGCAATTTTCTTACCCGGCTTATAGAAGGGTTGAAACCAGAACGGGGCTTTTTTTGCGGTGATACCACTCAGGTCACCGGCATAGTAACCCACGCCTTTTTGCAGTTCTGTACTTCCTCCCAGCGTAAGCCATCCTTTACCGATTGAGGCAAAGGGAACATTTTCATAGGAACGAAGACTCAGCAACTGTTTGATCATTGCGATCTTGTTTCCCTTTAAGAGGTCATTGGTGATGGGTATGTACTTACTGGCAGATTCGCTGGTGCCACTGCTTAAAGCATAGTACTTGATTTTACCCGGCCAGCAGATATCTGATTGGCCTTCGAGGGTTTTATGCCACCACTCCGAATATATTTTATTGTAGTTAAAGCAGGGTACCAACTCCTGGAATTTCTTACCGGGATGCTTACTGAGGAGAATCTCATCGAAACGGTATTGCTGACCGAAAGAAGTAAACCTTGCTTTTTTCAGCAATTTCCGCAGCACTCTCAGCTGATCCCGTCTCAGATTATTCTGAGGCAAACGAAGTGCTTTGAGAATTGAATTAGGAAGTTTCAGATCAATAATGGGCATCGTTAGCTAAGCATGTTTAGAATTTACGAAGCTAAAACAAATGCCCAATATTCTGTCAATCTAAATATTGACTATCAAGGGGGTATGAATTTAGGTCTCCAGGAACTGTATCTGGAACCACCACCCCAGCCAAGGTTATAAGTTACTCCAACCTGAACGGAATAATAAGTGTCTTTTACATTGAGGTTACCTCTTGATTTGGCCTGTACGGTTTTTAGGGGAATCTGGGGGTTAACACCATCCTGAATTTCCCTGAAAGCCTTTATTAAAGGAATTTATAGCGTAGAGTACCCCGTTAACCAGTGGATTTATTGCGTAATAAACGATGTAAATGGTATAATAAATCGGCTTATTTTTGTTAATTATTCGTTACTGCCGGCATAACTGCTGAATTTTCACAGAATGAAGGATGTTGCAAAAATTATAAAA
>CALPNW020000046.1 GCA_943325035.2 Sphingobacterium thalpophilum
AGTGGCGGGAAAGGCAGTGGCGGGAAAGGCAGTGGCGGAAGAAGTGGTGGCGCAAAGAGCAGTTCTGGAAGAAGCAGTGGCGGCAGTAGCCGTGGTAGCGGAGACGCTCATAATAGAAGCAATAGTACCCCTACAGGTGGTGCCGGAAGACCCATCACCACTTATGTCAATAAAACCCGGGGCGCTGCAGGAACTGGTGAGCCAGATTCTGAAAAAGCTTAATATTAGTCTGCTACAAACTGAATGCAAACAGGAGCGCCCACTTTGATACGGTTCCCTGTATCAGTTAACCGTCCTGTTTTCAGATCTCTTCTGAAAATTACAATTTCATCACTCAGGTGATTGCCTGCCAGCAGGAAATGGCCGGTAGGGTCTATGCCAAAATTTCTGGGCGCTTTGCCCAGGGTAGATTGTGTAGCTGTGTACGTGAGCCTGCCATTTGCAGCAATAGCATAAATAACAATCTCATTAAAATCACCCCGGTTAGAAGCATATAAAAACTTTCCATCGGGGGAGATATGAATATCGGCAGCACCGGGTGTTCTATCATCTTTTAGTGATCCCGGATGAACGGCCTCCTGAATTTCCAGCATGGTGATCTCCTGTAATAACCGCAGTTTGCCATTGTCAAAACGCATCACATTCACCGACCCATTTAATTCCTGCACACTGTAGGCAATATTTTTTAAAGGGTGAAAAACCAGGTGTCTTGGCCCGCTACCAGGAATAGTGTTAAAAACTGAAACTGGTTTTGCAGCAACGGGATTGGCCATTGCCGATAAGTTGACTGCATAAACGGAAATCTGGTCCATTCCCAGATCCTGCACCAGTAAATATTTTTCATCCGGTGATAGAACAGTGGAATGAACATGTGCTTTTTCCTGTCTTGCGGTAATACTTTTACCAGTGTGCTGAATGAATTGCGAAACGGTGTCGGGCATACCGTTATCTTTTATACGGGTAGCAGAAAAACTGCCACCTGTATAGTTGGCAACAAACAAATAGCGGCTCTTGCTGTCTGTTGTAATATAACAGGGGTGGTCTCCACCCGAAGCAACACTGTTCAATAACTGCAGGCTGCCATTTGCCTTATTGTAACGGAAGGCACTGATGGCCCCTTTATTATTCCCCAGCTCATTTACAGCATACACCAATCGGCCAGTATGTTCAATTGTAAGAAAGGAAGGCTCTGCAGTGTTTATTTTACCCATAAGCTCAGCCACACCGGTTGTACTGTTGAAATGATAAGTATAAATCCCTTCACTTTTGCCACTGTTGGTATAAGTGCCAACGATCAGTTGATAATTGTTTGAAAGGCCGGGTGATTGTTGTCCAAAACTTTGGACAGTAAATAACTGAGCAAACAGCAGGAACGAAAAAAAGGATTTGAGTAAATTAGTATTGAGCAGCCCCATTCAATCAGGTTGTTATTAGCTCAATTTACGGAACAGTTTATTAATGAAGAGTTTATTCAGGATATTCCTGAATAATTTTAAATCATATTCCTCTCCCTGTTTCAACAGGGTATTGGGTTTGATCAGCTAAGCAGGATCAATTTTTTCCCGGACTGCTTCCGAAAAGTTCTGGCTTGTAAATCTGCCCTAGGCAATCAATACCCTAAACGTCTCTTTTTCTCGCTGAACACAGCGCAAGTAAAATTTATCTTTCCTTGGGCCGATTTATAGCATTAAGTGATCAACGATTTATTGATATCCTCGATCTAAATCAGGCTAATATATCCCTATAATCAGTAACTTTATAGGAGATGGATACGCCAACCTCTTTTCGGTTATTTTTAGACGAAGCAGGAGAGATCGCCCGCTTTGCAGCCCGTTTTTTTGCACAATGCTTAAGACCAAGGTATGAGATTGCAGAATTTGTGCGGCAATGTTATATCATCGGATACCAGTCTTTGCCCCTTGTTGGATTAACAGGATTCATTATGGGTTTGGTGCTTACACTTCAGCTACGGCCATCAATGGTAGATTACGGGGTAGAGTCTCAGTTACCCGCCATCGTTGGTATAGCCATTATCAGGGAAATAGGTCCTGTAATTACAGCGTTGATTTTTGCGGGAAAAATTGGTTCGAGTATTGGGGCAGAACTGGGGTCTATGAAAGTAACCGAACAGATAGATGCTATGGAAGTGAGCGGAACCAATCCATTTAAATACCTGGTGGTAACCAGGGTAATGGCAGCAATCTGTATGTTACCAATTTTATCTGTACTCAGTGATGCAATATCGTTATATGGGGCATACCTGGGGGTGAATATCAGAGGCGCGGTCAGCTTTCACCTGTTTTGGGTGGAAGTGGTAGACAGTCTTGCCTTTTATGATGTGCTGCCTGCATTTATCAAAACATTTTTCTTTGGGTTTGCCGTAGGAATAATAGGGTGTTATAAGGGGTACAACAGTAAAAAAGGAACAGAGGGAGTTGGGCACAGTGCAAACTCTGCTGTGGTACTCTCTTCTGTAGTAATATTTATTCTTGATCTACTGGCAGTGCAGATCACAGATTTATTAGGATTCAATTAAATCAGCAGTATGTCGTCCTCAGAATCGGTACTGAAAATAAATAGCCTGTATAAATCATTCGGGAACAATCACGTATTGGTTGATTTTAATTTTGAATTATACAAAGGTGAAAATGTAGTGGTGCTGGGTAAATCGGGGTCTGGCAAATCAGTTTTGATCAAATGTATCATTGGCTTACTTAAGCCCGATAAAGGCAGTATTGAAATTTTTGGTAAAAGTGTGGGAGAACTGGATGATACAGAACTCGATAAAGTAAGGGCAAGGGTTGGGTTCTTGTTTCAGAGCAATGCACTCTATGATTCAATGACGGTGAGAGAGAATCTGGAATTTCCGCTGCGCAGACACTGGATAGAAGTTACACAGCAGGAAGTGAATGATATGGTGATGGAAGCGCTGGAAGATGTTGGTCTCGCCCATACAGTAAAAATGATGCCGGTTGAATTGTCCGGAGGAATGAGAAAAAGAATTGCTTTGGCAAGAACGCTGATCTTAAAGCCGGATATTATTTTGTACGATGAGCCAACAACCGGGCTGGATTCCATTACCGGTAATGAAATCATCAGCCTGATGATAGATATAAAAAAGAAGTACAATACTTCATCCATCATCATTTCACACGATATGAATTGTGTGAGGCGTGCAAGTGACAGGGTGGTGGTATTGTATGAGGGAACCTGTTATGCAACGGATACCTATGACATGCTGTTGCAAAACACGGATCCAAATGTGAAACAGTTTTTTGAACAAGACCTAAAAATGAAAAACTAAAATGGCAAAGCTACAAATCAATAATATTAAGTTGGGGGCATTTGTACTGGGCGGACTGGCCTTTATTATTTTACTGATGTACATGATCGGGAAAAACCAGAATATGTTTGGTTCAACTTTCCGTTTAAAAGTAAGGTTCGAAAATGTACAGGGATTGCGGCCGGGAAATAATGTAAGGTATGCAGGCATAGAAGTAGGCACAGTAAAAAAAATTGATATACTCAATGATACTACCATGGAAGTAGAAATGATCATTGATGAAAAAGTAAGAAATGTCATTCGAAAAAATGCAATCGTGTCTATCCGTACAGATGGACTGGTGGGTAACAGGGTAGTGGAAATTGCTTCCGCAAAAACACCATCGGCATCAGTAGAAGACGGAAATATGCTGGCTTCCAAAAAATCCATTGATACAGATGAAATGTTAAGGACGCTGAATAAAACCAACCAGGATCTGGCTGTTATTACTGAAAATATTAAAATAACAGTTACCCGGATCAACAGCAGTAAAGCGTTGTGGAATTTATTGGACGAAGAAGGACTCCCAAATGATCTGAAAAAGTCTGCTTTAAATATCCGTACGGCCACTTCCAGGGCTAATGAAATGATTGCTGACCTGCAACTAATTGTGAAAGATGTAAAAGCCGGCAAGGGCTCTCTCGGAGCAATTATCACCGATACGGCAATTGCACAGAATCTGAATACCGCTATTCTCAAAATAAAGGCAGTAGGGGATCATGCAGACCAGCTTTCGCTTCAAATCAGTAATGTGGTTGCCGGAATTCAGAAAGACATTAATAAAGGACCCGGCACAGTCAATGCATTGTTAAAGGATAGTGCAACGGCCAATAAGATCAGTAAGAGTCTGGAAAACATACAAAAGGGTACCGATGGGTTTAACCAGAATATGGAAGCCCTGAAGCATAATTTTTTCTTTAAAGGCTATTTTAGAAGACTGGAAAAAGAAAAGAAAAAACAAGCTGAAAATCAATAGAATAGGCATATGTAAATTAATATATCTTACTTATTTTAACGATTTTTTTGGTCAGCTAACTGTCGTTGGCATGGTATATGCAATACCTTCGCAACCTATCACAGACCCCCCGATTCTATGAAGAAACCTTTAATCCTTATCCTGCTGTTATCGTTTATAACGATGCAGTCGTACACTTCCAAGCACGCAGCTCCTGCATCAATTATGACAGTAATTGAAATGAGTGCGGCCTCTCTTTCTCAAAAATTAAATATTAATAGCCAGGCGGTTCAGTTTGCCATTAATGGGTATAATAAATTAAAAGAGCAGGGACGTCTGGTGAACCAGCGTTACCTGACCATAGCTGATTTCAGTAAACCAAGCAGTGAAGAGCGTTTCTACATTATAGATATGGAACAACAGGAAATGGTGGTGCAAACATTGGTGGCACATGGAAGAAACTCCGGTACTTTATTTGCAACAAACTTTTCCAACAAAAATTCTTCTAACCAGAGCAGTTTAGGTTTTTATATTACCGGTGATATTTATTCTGGTAAACATGGAAGATCACTGGTATTACAGGGTGTAGAACCCGGTATCAATGACAAGGCCAAAGGCAGGGCTATTGTACTGCATGGTGCTGCTTATGTTAGCAACAATGCCATACAGCAAATGGGTTATCTCGGAAGAAGTCTGGGTTGCCCGGCAGTTCCGGATAATCAGGTGAAGCAGATCATACAAACCATTCAGGGTGAATCATGTTTGTTTATTTATGCGCCGGATAAAACTTATCTCAATCTTTCTAAACTCATTGGCTGATTGGTCTGAATCAACTAAAAAAAATCAGGAGAATTGAATAGGACCCCCTATCAATTTTTCCATTTAACGACTACAATCTACCTTTTAATATATCCAGTTAAACTTATAATCTAAAGAGCATTTGATGGTAGATCGCTCTGCCACTTTTTTGAAACGCGCGGGCAATGCCATTAGATAATCTCTTCCTTTTTCTGCAGCACCAGTGAGGTTGCAGATACTGTCTATCTTCCACTCTTTAGTAAGCGACTCCAGAATCTCGGTATAATCCATGCTGGTGTAAACTCCCAGCCGCTGTGCAGCGTCACTGAAATGAGACCAGCTTTGTCCGATCTTCTCACCTTGTTGTCGCATGAAGTGTGCAGGCATCACAATTTTCTTTCTCATCATATCTTCAAAGGCCAGCATCATTTCACTTGGATCCAGTTCAAATATCTTAGTTACAAAACTTTTATAAGCTTTTGCGTGACGCAATTCATCTGCTGCAATCACTCCACAAATTTTTGACAATATTGTATTATCGTATTTTTTTGCAATGGACGCGGTTCTTCTGTGAGAAATATTGGTGGCCAGTTCCTGAAAAGAAGTGTATACAAAATTGCGGTATGGGTCTCTTGCAGTGCCAAGTTCCATGCCGTCTGCAATTAAATGTTGGGTAGTGATCTCCATTTGCTTCATATTCACACGCCCGGAGAGGTAGATGTATTTGTTTAACAGATCACCATGCCTGTTTTCTTCGGCAGTCCATCTTCTGATCCATTTACTCCATCCCTGAGGTTCCGCTTTGCTGATACCTTCTATATCAATCAACCAGCTCTCGTAAGTAGGTAATGCTTCTTCTGTAATAATGTCACCAACAAGTACAGCCAAATAATCATATGGGAGTTCCTTACTCTGCGCTTGAATTTCCTTTATATCCCTGGTAAAATCAGGATTATTACTTTCGGGCAGAAAATCAGCAGGCTGCCAATTGGTATCTATGTCTTTGAGGTATTCATCGATTTCACCATCAATATTCTGCCCTAAAAATTTCATTACTTCAATTCTACTTGTCTTCATATTGATTTGTACTTGGGAAATTTGAATTTTTTAACTTGATACTATTAACCAGTTTCAGCATATAAAGTTTGTTCATCAATAAACTAATTGAAACCTGCAGACTCTGATAGTGTTAAAAATAGGGATTATTGATCAGAAATCTGAGCTGGGCTTGATTCCAATAAAAATGAGCTACGATTTTAAGTTAGCGAACCCTTCCAATACACGTCTTTCGGCTGATATTATAAGTAATATCTATAACATCTTGGATCAAACCTTTTCTTGAACTGGAGAAAAAAAGGATTCCAATCTAACTGCTGGAGCTAAATGTGTACTTGCTTTTCATGATCAACACCACTTCTGGTGCATAGGGATCGGGGTATGTGGTGATTCATAAAATAGCTAACTTAGAGAATTCTTCTCACCTGAAAAACTTACCATGTATTCACGATCGCTGGCCATCCTGTGCTGTTTATTGCTTCAGCTTACAAGTATGGCACAAAAAAAATCTCCCAATATTTTAGTGATATTTTCGGACGATCACACGCAGCAAGCCATCAGCGCTTATGGAAGCGGGTTGATGCAAACTCCCAACATAGACCGGATAGCCAGAGAAGGGGCCATCCTGAAAAATACATTTGTTACCAATTCTATCTGTGCACCAAGCAGAGCTGTTTTGCTAACAGGTAAGTATAGCCATGTTAACGGCCTTATCGATAATTCCTCCAAAAACAAGTTTGATGGAAGTCAGCAGCAAATTCAAAAATTACTAAAACAAAAAGATTACCAAACTGCGTGGGTGGGAAAATGGCACCTCAGGTCTTTGCCACAGGGCTTTGATTACTGGACCATACTGCCGGATCAGGGAAATTATTTTCAGCCCGATTTCATTAATATGAAAAACGACACCTCGCGCATAAATGGGTATGTGACAAATATAATCAGCAACCTTTCCTTAGATTGGCTGGACCATAGAGATACCACAAAACCATTTTTCATGGTGGTTGGTGAAAAAGCGACCCACAGAAACTGGATGCCTGCTGTAGAGGATCTGGGAGCGTTTGATGATATTGATTTTCCGGTACCGGAAAATTTTTATGATGACTACAAAAACAGGAGAGCTGCATTTGAACAAGACATGACGGTAGATAAAACAATGATCATAGGCGATGACCTGAAAATAAGGGCTAATTATGATAAGCCCGGTATGTTTGGCAGACTGAGTGAAACCGAAAAAGCAGCGTATAAAACATATTTTGATAAAGTGGCCGACGAATATGATCAAGTAAAAAATGACCAGGCTGCATTGATCAAGTGGAAATACCAGCGGTACATGAAAGATTATCTTTCAACAGCAAGAGCCCTGGATAGAAATATTGGCCGTATGCTCAAATACCTTGACTCAACCGGTCTTGCAGAAAATACGATTGTAATATATACTTCAGACCAGGGTTTTTATCTGGGCGAACATGGATGGTTTGATAAACGATTCATGTACGAAGAGAGTCTCCGTACTCCATTTGTGATGAAATATCCCGGAAAGATCAAACCCGGTACCAGTGTTGAGGACATGGTAGTGAATATTGATTTTACGCCAACACTCCTGGAGATGGCTGGGGTTTCTGTTCCGGCGGATATTCAGGGTAAAAGTTTTGCGGGCAGGGTTATGAACAATAAGTCAGATAAGGACTGGAGAAAGGCCATGTATTATCATTATTACGAATATCCGGCACCCCATAAAGTAGCACCTCACTTTGGCATAAGAACGATGCGCTATAAGCTGATCAGGTTTTATGGTCCTTTCGATACATGGGAATTGTTTGACCTTAACAAAGACAAAACAGAATTGAACAATTTATATGGAAAGCCAGGGTATGAAAAAATAACCAAACAGCTCCAACTGGATTTACTGCAACTGGCAAAGGATTATAAGGATGATTTAGCAGTGGGGGTTTTGGAAAAATAAAAATTATTTTTAGCAGTTAACTCTGCGGGCCAATTAGGCCGGAATTTATTCTTGATGTATTTAACCGATTGGCTAACCCAATAACCACAATTAGTTCACTTTGATAACTTCTAAATCTGAGAAAAACCCTTTTGTACCTATATCAACCGATAACCCGATTGCATCCGGTCGGGTTGTAAAAGCTATTATTTTAAATATCAGTCAGGGGCTTATAATTCCAATGATTAGGCTTAAGACCCCAAATCATCTATCAGCTACTTTAGTTTACTAAACCTGCTTGAATTATATCGTAAAAAATATACTAACTTACTAATCCCTAATCAAATAAAAAGTCGCCTGAAAATGAAAAAGTCAATCATATATCTTGCTCTTTTCCTGTCATTAAGTGTTCAAGCGCAAAAGAAAAAAACGATTAGTGCAACTAGTGTAGTGCCTACTCTGGTAAGTCCTGATTCGGTTTTTAAAAATTTACAGTGGAGAAATATCGGACCAACCAGAGGCGGGAGAGCCAATGCCATTAGCGGGGTAGTGAACAATCCCATGAAGTTTTATACAGGGTATACGGGAGGAGGAGTTTGGCAAACAAATGATGGAGGCATTAAATGGAAAAATATATCTGATGGCTATTTTAAAGTTGGCTCCATAGGAGATATCGCCGTTTCAGAATCTGACCCTAACGTAATTTATGTAGGTACGGGAGAACATGCAGTAAGAGGTGTAATGACAAGTTACGGCGATGGTGTTTATAAATCGAGTGATGGAGGGGTTACCTGGAAAAATATAGGCCTTGAAAAAACAAGGCATATATCTGATATATGTATTCATCCAACCAATCCGGAAGTGGTGTATGTTGGAGCACAAGGAACTGTTCATGGTCCTAATAACGAAAGAGGGGTATATAAATCGGAAGATGGAGGGGCTAATTGGAAACGCGTATTGTATATAAATGATAGTACTGGTATTGCTTCTTTATCTATGGACATGAATAACCCACGTATTTTGTATGCAGCAGCCTGGGAACATCGTCGTTTTCCCTGGACAGTATCTAGTGGGGGCAAAGGCTCTTCTATCTGGAAATCGACCGATGCGGGGAATACCTGGACAAAATTAACAACGGGTCTTCCTGATGTTATGGGTAAAATTGGTGTAAGTGTTTCAAGGGTAAATGGGAATCGTGTATTTGCCATTGTTGAAACCGAAAAGAAAAAATCGGGGTTGTACCGTTCCGATGATGCAGGAAAAACCTGGGCTTTATTGTCTAATAATCAGGATATCTCTTCCCGTTCATGGTACTATATGAAAGTTTATGCAGATACAAAGAATGAAAACTTAGTGTATGTGCTGAATGCACCAATGATGCGGTCTATTGACGGCGGGAAAACATTTAGTAATGTAAAAGTGGGTCATGGAGATACGCATGATCTATGGATTAATCCGAATAATAATCATCAGGTTGGATTGGCAGATGATGGTGGAGGAGAAGTAAGTTATGATCAGGCCAGTACATGGTCTTCTATTATGAATCAAAGTACCGCACAGTTTTACAGAGTAAATACTGATAATGTATTTCCATATAAAGTATATGGTGGACAACAAGATAATTCTTCGGTAATTATGGCAAGCAGAAACAATACTGGTGCTATAACAGTGCGCGATTGGAATTCAGGACCGGGTTGCGAATCTGCATTTTTAACTTTTGATCCAAACCATCCTGAATTGGTATATGGTGGTTGTTATCAGGGATATATTGAGGTACTCAATACTAAAACAAATGAAGGGAAAGATGTACAGGCATATCCATCATTGAATTTAGCTATTCAACCAAAGGACATGAAGTATCGGTTTAATTGGAACGCGCCGATTGTAACTTCAAAGCATGATCCAAAAATCATCTATCATGCTGCAAATGTGTTGTTAAAGACAATCAATGGCGGGTTAAGCTGGGAACCAATTAGTCCAGACTTAACTAGAAATGATAAAACGAAACAGGGGCCAGGTGGGATACCTTTTACAAATGAAGGAGCCGGCGGGGAAAACTATAACACTATTTTTTATGTAACTGAATCTCCATTAGATGTCAATACTATTTATACAGGAAGTGATTGTGGTTTAGTGAATGTTACTGTGGATGGAGGAAAATCATGGAAAAATATTACCCCCACTGGTTTGCAAGAATGTCAAATTAATAGTATTGAAGCGTCTGCCTTTGATAAAGGGGTAGTTTATATCAGTGCAACCAGGTATAAATTAAATGACTACGCTTCTTATACCTATAAAACATCAGACAATGGGTCAACATGGACAATAATCAATAAAGGTGTAAAAGAAGATGACTTTATTAAAGTGATAAGAGAAGATAAAAAATTAAAAAATATTTTATATGCCGGAAGTGAAAGAGGATTTTACATTTCCAATGACGCAGGAAATACTTGGCAGGTATTCCAATTAAATTTACCGGTTGTTCCTGTTACAGATATCATGATGAGAGATAATGATTTAGTGGTTGCTACTGCAGGAAGAGCTTTTTGGATTTTAGATGATGTAAGTTCCATTCAACAAAACACCTTATTCAATGAATTCAATACAGTTAAATTAATTAGTCCTAAGCCATCCTATAAATATGGTGCTGGTGATGGCTTGCCCGAAAAAAATGGAGAGGGGCAAAATGCTCCGGAAGGTGTCATTTTAGATTATTACTTACCCCTCATGAACGACAAGGATACGCTAACCTTAGAAATCATTGCTGGTAATGGAACAGTCGTTAGAACTTATACAAATATTAAAGACGTACAGTACAAAAAATATCCGGGAGGGCCGGCAGCTGAAACTCTCTTGAGTTCTCAGAAAGGGCATAATCGTTTTTTATGGAACTTTAAAACCAACGCTGAAAGACCGGATGTGAATGGAGTATATGTATTGGGAAGCTATGCAGGTTATGCTGCTGCGCCCGGCAACTATCAAGCGATACTTAAATTACATGCTAGTATTAAGGATTCAACTGTAGTGCAAACCAGCACAACCAATTTTACCGTTCTTCCCAATCCATTTGTAAATGCTACCCCGGTAGACTGGGCAGCACAACAAACGATATTAGCCAATATCAGTAAGCAAATAAAAGATATTCATACAACAGTGAATAATGTTAGAAAAGTAAAAAAACAACTACAATACTACACTGAAACCTTAACCAGCATTCCAACTGCAAAAGCAATTATGGAAGAAGCGAATAGCCTGGTAACTAAAATTGATGCCTGGGAAGCCAATATAGTAGAAAGCAGAACTCAAAATGGCCAGGATGTGATTAATTGGCCTAGTAAGCTTAATGTTGAATTTTTCTACTTAAAGGGTTTGGTAGATGTAAGTGATCCGGTTGTTACAACAGGGGTAAAAAATAAATTAGCAGATTTAACAGTGCAATGGGAAACAGAAAAATCAAAATTAGGTGCCATCTATGATGCCATTAAAAAATTCAATATTGCATTTAAGGATGCAAATATTGCCGCATTGCAGCTTTGATAATTTGATGGTTTCAGCTTTGTTAACCCTTAAACTACAGTCCTTTCGGCTATGAGCCCACCTATGTGCATGATCCAGGGCCCCAAACCTACCCACTCCATAAGCAGATACAGACTACTAATAATATTTTGTTTATTTTAGATGGCCATTAATCTTTCTATGAAATTATTTTTAATTCGATTATCAATTTTATCTTGTTTATTTCTTTTAGTCTTAGCTAAAAATGTTTGTGGGCAAGTATCGAGAATAAATGGCAGGATTATAGATAATAAGGGTATTCCCATGAGCTCTGCCAATATAAGCTTGTATGACAGTGCGGGTAAAAAATCATATTTTACTTTATCAGATGCCGAAGGAAAATTTAATTTTGATAAAAACCTTACCCCCGGTGCATACTTAATTATTTCGTTTATTCAGTCCGGCTCCAGGACTATTTTTTTAACTACGGGTAAAAAAATAGTCGACTTGGGAGATATTAATTTACAGAGCAACCAATATTCATTAACTGAAGTAGTTGTGCTAGGTAAAAAGTCACCGGTTAATTTTAAAGTTGATAAACAGGTTTTTAGAGCAGGTCAATTTGCAGTTGCAGCAAATGGTAATGGCATTGATCTTATTAAAAATTTACCCTCCGTATCAGTAAATGGATTAGGTGAAATTAGTTTACGTGGTTCTGGAAGTTTTCAAGTTATGATAAACGGGAAACCTTCGGTGGGTGATCCAACTTATATCTTAGCACAACTATCGGCAGCGTCTATTGAAAATATCGAAGTAATTACAAGCCCTGGTGCAACTTACGATGCGGACGGGAAAAGTGGAATTATAAATGTAGTGACCAAAAATACTACTGAGCCGGGCTGGACGGTTCAGTCAAGTGTAATGTATGGCGCTGCACCCATGAATAATTTTGATAATAAAAGATATGCAAATCCTAAAAGAGGTTCATTGGATGTAACAGCGGGTTATAGAAAAAACAAGTGGGATATAAACTTAGGGATCAACTATTTAAGAAATGATATCGCTGGTTATCGGGAAGGGGATGTAAACACTACTTTAAATGGGATATTCACAACTTTGCCTTCAAATGGAGAACGCAGTTTTAAAAAATATAATAGTGGTGGGCGCATTGCAGTTGGTCATGATACTAAGTTGGGAAATAGATGGGAAGTAGCAGTTTATATTGGTAATAGATTTCAAAGTAGGGCAGCAGATTTGTTATATAATATAAAACGCCGTATAATTACCACAGGAGCAGTAAGCAGTTTTGATTATTTTAATGAAAATACACAGGATAAGGAAGGATTCTTTTCATTGGCAAATGTTGGCTACGACCACAAAATTTCCGAAAGATCTAAAATCAGTTTTTCATTACAATACGAGGGTGCCAGATTAACCGGATTAACTACCAATAAGAACTTTAATAACGAATCTAGAATTCTGCTTTTGCAACAAACAAATAATCCCAGTTTCAACCCGCTGAATGCTATCAGATTTAAAACTGATTATTCCTTTAAAAATAGTAAAGGAACTTATAATCTTGGTTATCAATTTAGAAATGATACCCAAAACGGCGCATTTGAATATGCTTATAAAAATATGGGGATGACACAGTTTACAGTAGACCCGTTATTTTCAAGCGATTTAAAAGTAATTAATAATATACACGCTGCTTATATACAATACAGTGAAAAGAAAAATAAACTATTCAGGCAATTTGGCTTAAGAGCTGAGCACTTTGTTAGATTATTAAACTTTACAAATAATAATAATCAGAACGAATTAACACTACCTAGCTTATTCCCTAGTTTTATTGTTCGTTATGATGTTAAAAATAAAGTAGTACTAAAAACAAGTTACACGCGAAGAGTAAAGAGAACCAATAATTTTGAACTGAATCCTTTACCAGAAAGAGAACACGCAGAAACTTTAGAACAAGGTGATCCTAACTTACTTCCTGAATTAACTGGAATTTTAGAGATGGGGTTAGAAAAAAGCTGGCAGAAGGGTAACTTTTTTATGACCTTATACAGGCAGGATATCAAAAATCCAATTCAACGTGTTAATAAAGTGTATAATGATACAATTTTAAACAGGGTATTCACGAATGCAACCAAGGCCTTACAAATAGGTATGGAAGTAAATTTAACAAATACCATAACCCCCTTTTGGCAATCTATAATTGGAGGGAATATTTATAATTATAAAATAGAAGGAAGCATCTTTGATGGTTCTATAAATGTAAATAATAGGAGTTGGATATATAGCATTAATAGTACTCAAAGCTTTACGGTACAAAAGGGAATGTCGCTCCAGCTGTCTATCAATTATTTATCAAATAGAGTTACCGCACAAGGAGAAGACGGTGCATTTATAACACCTCATTTATCAATTAAAAAAATAACACAGAACCAACGATGGGCATTTCAAATACAGTGGCTTAATATGGATATGGGATCGAAAATTTCGAACAGACAAAGAATAACTACTCAAGGATCAAATTTTTATTCCACTACTAATTATATTTACGAGACAGACCAGCTACAGTTTTCATTAAGCTTCAATATGAGTAAAAGAAATAGGAAAATCATACTTCCTGTGAGTGAAATGGCCGAGAAGGAATTTTAACTTCTTAATAAATAAACACTAAAATCCTAACCTTCGCCATCATTAATCTTTCTTTTCCCTCCAAAAAAGCAAAACCTGACATAAACCTGTCCAGAACTTACCCCTAAACAAAAGGGTTTACGATTTTGCGATCGTAAACCCTTCAGGTACAGCCCTGATTATTTGCTGCAGACTAATCAGAATTTAATTCCAACCTCCGCCTAAGGCACGGTAAATATTCACTTTACCCTGCAATTGCTTTAACTTGGTTTCAATCAGCTCAATTCTTGAATCCAACGCTTCACGTTGAGTAAGCAATACTTCTATATAATCTGCTTTTGTGGAAATGAATAGTTTGTTTGAAATATCAATTGATTGAGTAAGAATCTCCACTTCTTTAGACTTGGTTTCATAACTCTTCTTGTAATTCTCCATCAGGGATAACTGATTTACTACTTCAATAAAGGCAGAAAGAATAGAACGTTCGTAGTTGTAGGCCAACATGATCTGCCTTTCGTTTGCATTTTTATAAGCAGCATTGATCGCATTCTTATTGATCAATGGTCCTATGGCATCTCCTGCAAAATTGTAGAGTATTGATTCCGGCCTAAAAATAAAACCAGGATTAAATGCGGTAAATCCTGAACCGGCACTTAAGCGGAATGATGGATAGAAATTAGCTCTGGCAACCTGCACATCTAACTTAGTAGCGGCTAAATCTAATTCAGCCTGTCGGATATCCGGTCGGTTTAATAACAACTGTGATGGTACACCACTTTGAACCACATCAACCGCAATATCAGTAAAGTTGGATGTAGTTCTTGTTAAATGCTGAGTATATCTACCGGCGAGAAAATTGATCCTGTTCTCTTTTTCAATAATCTGCTGTTGTATATCATACTGGAGATTTTGCGTATGCAATAATTGCGCATCAAATCTGTTTACAGCCAATTGAGAAACTTTTGCAGCAATTTTCTCTAACTTTATCATGCTAAGCGCATTTCTCTGCAGTTCAATATTCTGTTGAATAATAGCCATCAGATTGTCGAGGGCCAGCAACTCATAATAGGAACCGGAAATCTCTGCAATAATATTTGTAACCATAAAATTTCTTCCTTCTATGGTTGAAAGATATTTAAGGGTAGCAGATTTTTTTGCATTCCGCAACTTTTTCCAGACGTCTAATTCCCATGATGCATATACTCCAATTCTAAAGTCACCAATATGTTTTGGCCCTTTATCAGGGTTTGCTTTCAGATCTTCATCTGAAAGGCCATCCCAGGTATATCTTCCTGTTTTTTCAATTCCTGCTGCGCCCCCAACAGTTACAAATGGTAAATATTCTCCTTTTCGTGCCTGAATTTCATTTTTACTGATCTCGATTTCACGAAGGGCAATATTTAACTCCTGGTTATTTTTTAAGGCGGTATCAATAATGGCAGTTAAAAATGGGTCAGTAAAGAACTGACGCCATTTTATGGATGCTACATTAGTTGAATCTTGAACCGAACTGTAAAATGCAGGTACTGGTTTTTTTTCCTGATTGCTGATAAGTGCAGGTATTTTACATCCATTAACTCCTACTATAGCAAACAGGATAAATAATTTATATTTCATTTTTATTTCTCCTTATTCTTTTGATAATGTTTTTAATCTGTCTGGTGAGTGCGGAATCCTCTCTGCTTTCTACAAAGTTTTCTGTTAATGGGTTTACATCTTCTCCTTTGATTAAAGATCTGCCCTCCTGAAGTTTTGCGAAAATATAATAGAGCCCCGGTACCACAATTACGCCAAAAAGGGTACCAAACAACATCCCACCCATCGCAGAAGCACCAATGGTATGATTGCCAACTGCCCCGGGTCCTTTTGCCATCACAAGAGGAATTAATCCGGCAATGAACGCAAAGGAAGTCATCAGGATTGGACGGAAACGTGCTTTGGCCCCTGCAATAGCTGCTTCTAAAATGGTTGCACCCTGATTGTGTTTCTGTACAGCAAACTCAACAATCAATACAGCATTCTTGCCCAGTAAACCCACCAGCATGATAAGTCCGATTTGAGCGTATACATCATTAGATAAATGCATCACTTTTAATAAGAAGAACGAACCGAATACACCCGGAAATATAGAAAGTAAAACAGCCATTGGTAACAGGAAGCTTTCATATTGGGCGGATAAGATCAGGTAAACGAAAAATATTACTACAAGGAATATATACAGGGCTTCGTTTCCTCTTCTCGATTCGTCATAGGAAATTCCTTCCCATGCAATATCATATCCTTTTGGCAATGATTTAGCGGCAACTTCTTTAATGGCAGTTATAGCATCACC
>CALPNW020000047.1 GCA_943325035.2 Sphingobacterium thalpophilum
CTTAAAGCAAGGGTAACCGAATTGCCAATGGTAAAAGCAGTCACCAGAATCAGCAGTTTTCTCCAGTCTGCAAACTGGTAACGGATGCACAGTGCCACAATGAACAGGATATGATCTATAGCACTCCAGTTGGCAATATGCCTGAACCCAATCTCTAAATACATCCCAAAATCATTCATAAGCAGGAAGTTAAATTAAATCCGACATTTGTAACAGAAAAAAATGTTGGTTGAATGGCAAATAGTATGGTTCAATGGTTGGTAGTGGCTTCAATGGCCGTTCTGCATCCTTTTTTTATTGCTGTGATCGATATCAGCCACAATGAAAAGGAAGCTACAGCAGAAATCAGTGTGCGGATTTTTACCGATGATTTAGAGAAAACCCTCCAGAAATATACCAAGGCCAAAATAGATATCACCAACCCTGCCGACAAAACCCTGATCGATCAGCAACTCACTGCATACATCAACAATACCCTTCATATCAAGATCAACGGAGCACCTGTAAAAGCAAAATACATTGGCTATGAAATCATCAAGGAAAGCACCTGGGCTTATTTTGAAGTACAAGGCATCAAAGAAATGAAGAAGGTAGAGGTGGACTGTAATCTGCTGTATGATTTTGAAAACAGCCAGATCAATCTGTTTCATGTAAAAAGCAAGGGGCAGGAAAAAAGCTATAAGCTAGACCACCCGCAACGAACAGCCAGTTTCAGTTTTTAGACTTTGTGTTTAGTCATCTGATCTTACCGAAGGCTGGTTAACGGAAACCAACACTTTATCTACCCGGTGGTTGTCCATATCAATGATCTCAAAGCGGAAGGTTTCCCAGTTCAGTACATCGCCGGTTTTAGGGATCCGCTCGAGGTGATGAATGATAAAGCCGGCCAGTGTGTTGAAGTCCTGCTCCCATTTCTCCATCCATTCTGTTTTGTCGAAATGACTGAGGAAATCATAAAAAGGAATCTGCGCGTCTACCAGAAAAGTACCGTCTTCGCGTTCTACTATTTCATAGTCTTCGTCTTCTTCCTGAGGAATATCACCCACAATGGCTTCTAATATATCGTTGAGGGTCATTAAGCCCTGCACACTGCCGTATTCGTCTACTATAAAACACTGATGGATCTTTGTTTGCTTAAATTTTTCCAGCACCTGGTAAGCGCTGTTGTTTTCGGGCACATACATCGCTTCGCGCATGATCGAGAAAACAGTTGCAGCAGCATCGGCAGAAAAAAGATCTTTAATGGAAACCACTCCTTTGATATGATCAATATCTTCCTTACAAACCGGGTAAACCGAGTGGATCATATCCTTTAGTTGTTCCCTGATTTCATGAATATTTTTATTGCCATCAATCCATTCGATGTCACTTCTATGGGTCATTAAAGAAGTAATATTCCGGTCGCTCAAATGAAATACGCGCTCAATGATCTCCTGCTCCGCTTCCTCAATGGTACCCTGTTCGGTTCCTTCACTGATGATGGCTTTGATCTCTTCTTCGGTCACCTGGCTTTCGTTGGCCTTGATCTTCAGCAAACGACCAATCAGCATAGAGGATTTACTCAACACCCAAATGATCGGAAAAGTCAGCCAGCTTAAAAAACGCATGGGTCGGGCAACCGATTTGGCAATTCCTTCGGGGTTGCTCAAACCAATCCGCTTGGGAACCAGTTCACCCAGCACCAATGATAAATAAGTGATGATGATGACAATGATAGCGGTTGCAATAGAATTGCTGTATTCTGTTAATGCGCTGAACTGGGCAAACCATTTAGCCAGGGGTTCTTTAAAACTCTGGCCAGAAAAAATACCCGTTAAAACACCAATCAGGGTAATGCCTATTTGAACAGTAGATAAAAAAGTATCGGGATGATTGGCTAATTCCAATGCGCTGGCGGCATCGGTATCACCTTTAGCTGCCTGACCTTCGAGTCTGGCCTTTCTTGCAGATAACAGGGCTATTTCGGCCATAGAAAACAGGCCATTCAATATTATCAGAAAAAGTATCAGTAAAACCTCGGTCATTAAAACGAAAATACGGAAAAAAGAGCAGTCTATTCGATTAGCCCCACCTTGCTGATAAAGAAGCGGGCCATCACCCAACCAATCAGGCTGCCTAAAACAGCTCCTCCAAGTATATCCAGCGGATAGTGAACCCCAACATAGATCTGTCCGTAACAAATGGAAGCGGCCCAGATCAGAAAGGCGAATTTCCATTTTCCGATGAGTTTACCCAGGGTCATAAAAACAAAAACAGCAAAGCCAAAATGGTTGGTGGCATGAGAAGAGGTAAAGCTAAAGCCGCCCGAGCAACCGTTCAGGATCAGCCTTACCTGGCTCATGATCTCCGGATCCCTGCAGGGGCGCGCCCGTTCAAAGAAAGGCTTTATCCAGTTGCTGCTGCATTGGTCGGTTAAAATAAGGGTAATGACAATAAAGAGAATCCAGCTGAAAGCCTTGGACTTAAAATTCTGGATGGCAAAAATGATCATGAAAAGATAAAGTGGTACCCAGGCATTTCCCTCCCTGTACCAGGGATAAATACTGTCTAGCACGGAATTGGTATACACGGTATTGATCTGCAGGAACAGGGCCTTATCGAGCTGGTCTATCCAATGCCATGCGTTCCCCCAGAAAGTATTGAGCAGTATTGCCAGCGTCATAGCGCAAATTTAACAGTAAAAGGAACCAGGTCCTATTTTTTTACCAATGCAGGCTCCATCTTTTTCTGCCAGATTACATAGCCTGCTGCGGTCATGTGCAAACTGACTGGAAGAATAAAGCGGAAAATAATAGGAATAATCTGTCTACTTTCTGAACAAAGAACTACCTGCAAACAGGAAGAGGCTATTTTTTACAACGCTGATTATTTTATTGAATACCGTTTACTGAATACCCTTTATTTTTTTGTAATTCTCCTTTTCAAATGCGGGCTTTCAAATCCAAGCTTGGTCAGGCCCGTTTTTATTTCTTCGCAACTCATGAATAAATTCCAGAGTAAGCCACTTCGGAAATTTTCCATCATCACCACAATGGGTCCCTGATCTATAGCCAGGTATCGCTGGGGATACCAGTTGTTCTGTTCACTGAACGCATCATAAAACCCATACGGTCCCCACAGCAGCTCCTTTTTGTTGATATACCAATGTTTCATTGCTGCCATAGACTGTGTGGGGGTATAGGGAAAAGAAGATAATGCCGCTGTGGGAGAAATTACTCCAAGGTCATTTCTTAAAGAGGGTGCATGCCCTGCATATCCTTTAACAGAATAGCTTGCAGTAAGGCCCCAGTTGTTTGCGCCATACCCTTTAAAATTACCCGGATTGGTTACACACCACTGGTAATTAATGAGCGACTGATTTTTATTTTCTTCCCAATAGTTGGCATACTGGTCTTTTAATCCGCGGGGGTCTAATCCAAGGTAGGAATAATGAGACCAAAACAGCGGCCCGCCGTTTGGAGGGTTGCCCTGGTGTTTCAGATTAAGTGTGTATCCGAACTTTCCGCTGGTGTCATTGATTTTTCCGTTTTCTGCCCAACCCTGGTGATATACTTCGGCAGGCACTCCATGATCAGGTGAAGATGCCGCAAGCACATACATGATCAGGCATTCATTGTAACCATGTACGGGAAAATTCATTTTCCATCCATTGTTGGGGCTCCAATGCCAGTAGAGTGCATTGGTACCATTGCGGTACCAGTTAAAATCTACTTCCTTCCATAATTTATCGGCACGCGCTGCAACCGCTTTTTCGGCAATATTACCCTTTGCGAAGTATTGACGAACACAGAGCAGTGCCTGAATCATAAAAGAAGATTCTACCAGGTCTCCGCCATCGTCGTATTTACTGAAGGGCTTTACTTTTCCGGTTTCACCATTCCACCAATGCGGCCAGGCACCATGAAAACGGTCGGCCGTTTCCAGAAAATGCAGGATCTTTTCCAGTCTTATTCTACCCTGCTCTCTGGTAATAAATCTTCTTTCTATTCCCACCAGTATACTCATTACACCAAATCCACCTCCACCGCTGGTTACAATATGCTGGTCGTTCTGCGGATATATATTATCTGTATGAATCCGCTCCCTAGCAAGGCCACTGTTGGGTTCGGCACCTTCCCAGAAATAACGGAAAGTTTGTTGCTGAACGGCATTAAAAATTATTGAATCAGACCAATTATTTTTTCCGGCAGCAGCTTTAAGGGGCGCTTGCGCTGTTGCAGTGCAAACGAACAGTAGCAGTAAAACGCAATGCATCAGATTGTTCAGAATTATTTTCATAACCAGCATGGTTTAAATTTAGTGAAATAGGCTTAAAAAAAGAGCCCGACCTATGGCGGGCTCTTTAAGCTTAAATACGAGTACTCAACATGAAAAACTTATTTGCCTGCAATACCTAAATTATACAAAGCCTTGATGTGTGCATCCGGCAGTGCTATTTTATAAATGCGCAGTTCGTCCATATTTCCGGTCATTGGGGCAAAGCTAACATCTGCACTTACCGACTTTCCGGGTATTACATTGTAGTTACCACCGATGATCACTTCACCCGGCTCATAGGCTTTAAAGAGGTTGTTTCCTGTGCCTCTGCTTGGGAATGCACCGGCTTTAATACCATTGGCCCAGATATCAAAAAAACCGTTGCTACTGTTGTAATTGATCACCAGGTGCACCCATTTGTCTGCCCCGATTGTTGGGGTTACATAGGGGAAATAATTAGCCGCACCCGGTACATCCCTTAAGGTATTTACGTTATCCTGCGTTCCGCCGCCTATTGTAATAAAAGTCGGTTGAATTTTGAGGTTGTCCAATGTCGTTGCCGGAAAAGAATTGGTGTTCAGCAGAAAGTTGATACTTCCACTGAATACACCTGGTCTGGTTAACTGAAACAACATGGTTTTTTTTGAACCGTTGTTCAGGATCTGCACCCAGGTACTGATCGCAAAACTTTTCAGTACATCTGTTTTAAATGCGGGAAACTGATTGGCAAAATAAAGGTATCCGGCAGTGAGTTTAAGTGCCTGACCTCTTACGCCGGCCGGCACAAAAGCATCGTTCAGCGAAGAGGAAGGAGCTGTACTTGTTTTTGTTTCATTTTTAGTGCCGTCAAAAGACCAATAAGCTACCAGACTTTCCGGGAACACTTCATCAGAACTGTTAAACCCATCAATCTTACCTGCATAGTCTGCGGTAGATACTGATGGTAATTTATTGGGGTTACCATCTTTTTTACAAGATACAAGTCCTAAGGCCATTGTAAAAAAGCAGGACATATAAAATGCATTGATATGTTTATGTGTAAGCATTTTGTGATTTTTTAGTATTCAATTAATAACCCGTGTTTTGTGTAAGTACACCAGCACTCAGATCTATCTGTGTCTGGGGGATCGGTAACAATACATCTCTTGAATCAAGGAAATTTATTTTACCGGCAGCATTTAAAGCAGACTGCGCAATACCCCATCTAACGATGTCAAAAAAGCGGTCGTGTTCCATCGCAAGTTCCACTCTTCTTTCTCTGCGAATGGCATCTCTTAAAACAGCCTGGTCGTTGGTGGTTACATCCGGCAGAATAGCAGCATTGCCGGCACGAGCCCTCAATCTAACTGAGTTCAGTGCAGTTTTTGCAGCAGTAATATTGGCAACACCACCAATTTCATTGGCAGCTTCCGCATACATCAATACCACGTCTGCATACCTTAGAAGTCTAACATTCATCCAGTAACCAAAGCGGTTACCCACAGATGATCTGACAGAAGGATTGGAGTATACTTTATTATTATAACGGGGATTCGGCAAACCCAATGGTGTTAATTCACCATAAATAGTTAACCCGGGTAAAATTGCTGTACTGGTATATAAAATGGTTCTTGCTTTTCTGGGGTCATTGGCCTCATAAGCTGCTTCCAGAAATACACTGGGAGTGTTCCAACCCCAACCTATATCCCATGCACCAGCACCTCTTACGCCCTGAATACCGGCATACTGAATACCCTGAGAAGTTGGATTATTGGCATCTGCCCTACCCTGTACTTCAAAGATAGATTCGGAACTATTCTCTCCATCCTCACCAAAAATAGCAGCGTAAGGGGTCTGAAGATTATATTTTCCTGAATTCATCACCGTACTTGCAGCAGCCATTGCCAGCGGCCATTTTTGCTGGGTCAGGTATACTTTTGCCAGTAATCCGTAAGCCGCACCACTGGTGGCACGTCCGGCAAATTTTGTAGGGTCCCAGCCCGAAGGCAAATTTGCAGCAGCAAAATTCAGGTCCTTCTCAATAAATGCATAGAGTTCAATAGTAGAACTTTGCTTCACATTATTTTGTGCAGCGGGGTCCGCAAAAAGAGTATCGATAATTGGCACCCTTCCAAAGAAACGGGTAAGCATAAAATAAGAATACCCACGGATAAATCTTACTTCGGCCTGAGATTGAACCTTAATCAGATCGGTAGTAACAATATTGGTATTGGTACCGATCTGGTACAACGTGCTGTTGCATTTATTGATCAATCCAAAATAACCGGTCCACAAAGCATTGGCCCGTCCGTTATTGGGAAGTACCGGAAAATTATCCATGCTGATTACATCGGCTCCGCCATCGGATGGAGTACTGCCTTTGTCTGCATCGTCACTTCTTATACTTGTTGCGTTGATAAATCCATCGGCATGAACGTTATAATCCCGGAGGCTGTTGTACGCACCAAAGATGAACTGATCATAAGGACCGGAACCACCCGGATAAGGATAGTTCTCTTCATCATATCCACCCTGTCTGGTAGTATCCAGGAATTTTTTACAACCGGTGAAAGAAGTTGCAAGGGCCAGTATCAGCATTGTTTTCGCTAAACTCCCTTTTATTAAATTGACTATTTTCATTGTTAAATGCTTTTATTGGTTGAACTAAAAAGTAACGTTAACGCCAAATGATATAATTGCAGGAACAGGATAAACACCGTTATCGGCACCGCCGCCCAGAATGCTTCCAATCTGTGCTTCAGGAGAATACCCGGTCACCTTACTCCAGCTGATCATGTTTTGTCCGCTCACATAAATTCTGGCTTTCTTAATACCCGCTTTAACCAATGCATCAGCACCAAATGTATATCCGAGTTGCAAAGTTCTGATACGGAAATAATCACCCGGTTCCAGGAAGTAGCTGCTGAACAGGAAATTATTACCACGTGTATTATCAAGAACGGGTTCAACGTTATTGGTACCTCCTGCAGTCCATGCATTCAGTCTGTTACTTTCATAATTCAATGTTGCAAAATTGGCAGTACGTCTTTGTGTATAGATATTATTACCTGCAACACCCTGACCTTCTACCAGAAAATCAAATCCTTTGTAAGCAACACTCAGGTTGATTCCAAAACTATACGGCGGAAAAGGAGTACCTAAATTCGTTCTGTCTGCAGGAGTAAGTAAACCGTCTCCGTTCACATCTTCATAAGCGATATCGCCCGGTAAAGAATTGGAAAATCTGGCCATTTTACCCAACTCAGCAGTAGACTGATAAATACCGATCTGGCGATAGCCGTAGAAATAGCCGATAGACTTTCCTGTTTCAGTAAGGTTAGCTCCTGAGTTACCGATTAACTGGAAATTGGTTTTATCACCAATAGAGTTTACGATATTTTTGTTGTAGCTGAAATTCGGCGAAATGGTATAAGTGATGTCTTTACCGATCTTATCGGTATAGCTTAAACTCAATTCAATACCCTGATTGGTTATACTTCCTAAATTGGTAAAATAACTTCTGGTTTCGTTCGGCAATGTAACAGCAGTAAGTATATCTGTAGTTGTTCTGTTATAATAAGTAATCTCTGCACTCAACCGGTTATTGAGGGTTTTAAAATCTACGCCCAGATCAAAACCACTCACAACTTCCCAATGCAGGTTTGGATCAGGAATATAGGCCGCCTGTATAGCAGTATATACGTTATTACCAAAAATGGCAGTAGATGCATTGGAGATACCAGGTCTGTAGAGATTGTCTGCAAAACCGTTTGCATTACCGGTTTGTCCCCATGAAGCGCGAACTTTCAGGAAATCAATACCGCGCATTTTTTTGAAAAATGCTTCTTCAGATGCCACCCATCCCAAACCAACACTACCAAAAGTGCCCCATCTGTTCTCAGGTGCAAATTTAGAACTGCCATCTCTTCTGATGGTAGCATTCACCAGGTATTTGTTGTTGTAAGAATAACTAACTCTTCCAAATAAACCCATGAGTGAATTCTCTCCGCCACCACCGCCAAAGTTGCCGGGGTTATTGGCATTGATGGCACTGATGTACCAGAAATCAGGATTGTTGGGTACGTTCACCGTAGTATCCCTCCGGTTACCATTGATGCTGGTACTTGCACTATAAATAGAAGTAAAACCAGCAAGGGCAGTTATCTTATGACCATTGCCAAACAGCTTATCATATGTAAGTGTATGATCCTGCTGGAAACGTTTAGATTCGGACTGGTCCTGACTAACTCCGGTTCTTACTGTATTATCAAATGTAGTGGTAGTAGGTGCTGCTCCTTCTCCTAAATTCACAAAAGAAAATGGAAGGGCCGTATAGCTTCTGGAATTATTGAAAGCCAGATCAGCATAAACGGTAGACTTCCAGGTGAAGTTCTGGAGGAATTTGATCTCTGCAAACATGGTTCCGATCAAACGATATCCCTTGTTGATGGAAGTACCATTGTTACGGTTCAGTGCTGCAACCGGATTACCAACCTGTGCCCTTTGGAAAGTTGGCATACTGTAGTAAGTACCTTCATTTACCTGAACAGGAACAAGCGGTGCTGCCCAAAGTGCATTTGTAAGCCCCACTCCTGCAGGATTCTGGATCCAATGAGATCCGTTGATTTCACCACCCACTTTTATTTTGTCGGTAAACCGGATCTCTTCGTTGAGGCGGAAGTTATAGCGTTCGTAACTGTCGTACTTAACTACGCCTTCCTGCTTGTTATAACCAACACTTAAATAAGTGGAGCTTTTATCTCCGCTGTTAGAAATACTCAGGTTGTTATTGCTAACAAGTGCCGTTCTTAATATTTCATTCTGCCAGTTGGTATTGGCCGTATAATTGGTAAAGTCGAAAGCAGGAGAACCCAGATTGGCAAGCTGAGCAGTATACAGTTTCTTAAATCCTACAGCATCGGTCACCTGAATTTTATCGGTCACATATTGCACACCAAGGGAACTTTGAAAATTGATCTTTGTTTGTCCTCTTGCTGCTTTTTTAGAAGTAACAGCAATCACTCCATTAGCACCTCTTAATCCATAAATGGCAATTGAAGAAGGATCTCTTAAGATATCAATGGTTTCTATATCTGCAGGATTCAAATAATCAATATTATCCTGTAATACTCCATCAACCACATATACCGGGCTGGCACTGTTGGTACTGTTGATACCTCTGATGCGAACAACCGGACTTGCCCCGGCAACACCTGAGTTTGCCACAGTAAGACCTGCAACGCGGCCCTGTAAAGAGCTGATCGGGTTACCATTAGGCATTTTAGCAATATCATCGCCCTTCACTGTGGTAATAGAACCGGTAAGGTCTCTTTTTTTCTGAGTACCATAACCAACCACCACTATCTGATCGAGATAAGTGAACGAAGGAATTAATTGAATAGTAAGTGCAGTTCTACCGGCCAGCAAAATTTCCTGGCTTTCAAAACCAAGTGAGCTGATCACCAGTTTAGCGTTGGCATCCGGAACAGCGATGGTAAAATTACCTTCGTTGTTAGTGGTGGCACCAATACTGGTTCCTTTCACCATTACGGAAACGCCCGCAACAGCTTCACCGGTAACCGACACTACTTTGCCTGAAATTTTTAAATCCACCGCAGTAATTTCTGCTGCTGAGATTCCTTCTTTCAGCACAACCAGATTCGTTTCCAGCACTTTATAACTGATACCGGTATTGGCCAGTATTTTATCGAGCACTTCGCTCACAGATGCCTGAAAAACATCAACGTTTACACGGGGTTTTCCTTTGATCACCTCTTCGGTAAACAGAAAACGGTAATCGCTTTTACTTTCTATGGCAAATAAAACTTTTTTGATTTCCGCAGAATTCATTTTCAGCGTAATCCTTTCCTGAGACCAACCGGTAGCAGAAACCTGTAAACAGGCAAATAGCAGCATTGCAGACATTAATTTCATAATTCTTGTAAGCTTTAGATACAAAAGAACCTTGTCTGAAACAGTGACTGTTTCATTTTTTTTCATATTTTACGATTGAAGGGTTAATAATTGCAGGCTCCCGTCAGAGATTCTGTCTTTAGAAATTTAACCTTGCGGGGTTCCGGTGCAACGGAGCCTCGCTTAATTATAAGCCCTCCCTAAGGTGAGTTTGTATAAAATAACATATGGCCTATGTGTTAGCGGTGAATAATAATTATATTTCCTTTCTGCTCAATTTTAAAAGGTATCATCAGTTTCAGGGCTTCCAGTGCCTGATCTATCGTTTCTTTATCAAAACTTCCGTTCATGCGGGTTTGTTTAAGCGAGGAATCCTGCAGAACAATCTCCACATCATACCAGCGTTCCATTCTGGCAACTAATTCCTCAAAGGCCTCATCACGGAAAACAAGTTTGTTGTCTACCCATTGCGTTTCTGCGATGGAGCTGTCTTTCTTATCATGCTTTAACCGATTGATGGAAATAGCCGGCATCAATCCTTTAGAGATCTCGCTGATCCCTGCACGAAGGGTTTCATTTTCAACAATCAGTTTTTCATTGGGAGAAAGAATGATCTTGTTATCGGGCCTGTTTTTAATGGTTACTTCGATGCTGCCACGAATCAGGCTGGTTTCAGTTTGCTTGTCTTCGGGGTAGGCTTTTACATTAAAGGCAGTACCCAGCACTTTAATATTGATATTGGAGGTATGTATAATGAACGGTTTTTCCTTCATTTTCATTATGTCAAAATAACCTTCGCCGGTAAGGGTCACTTCCCGTAGCTGAAGACCATATTCCTTATTGTAAGTCAGCTTACTGCCTGCATTCAGCCAAACAACAGAACCATCGGGCAACTGTATTTTTGTTTTAGACCCCTTACGGGTAGACACTTCATTCAGTTCCATTTTGGCAACAGCTGCAACAGTGCTTTGCTGATTAAAGAGTATACCAGAGGAATAAATGCCCACTATAAGAATAATGGAAGCGGCCGCTGCCATCCAACGCCATTTTTTATTACTGAAGGCCCGGATAACCGGAGAAGAATGGGTATCAGACTCAGCAGTTTCAAGCTCTGAGATCCGGTTCATATGAAGCATAAATGCGTCTTCTGAGAGAGAAATATCGTATCCGGGCTTTTTATCCCAGAGAATCTCAATATTCTGAATAGCATACTGCCACTCAGGATTTTCTAAAATCAGCCGTTCCAATTCGGTTTTTTCGTCGGAAGAAGCTTCTCCCGACAGTTTTTTAGAAAGTAATACCCAAAATTTTTCCTGGCTCATTTGTCTTTGTTGGTAAACAGTAAGACACTATGAACAAAAAGAAACCCCTAAGTCTCCTGAAATTATTTTTTAAGATTGAGTTTGCGGATGGCAGCATTCTGCAAATCCATAGGCATACACTTGGCGATCCTGCGAAGCGCAATAGCCAGCTGGGCCTCTACGGTTTTAACGGAAATATTGAGCAATTCGGCCGTTTCACGGTGTTTCAGGCCATCTTCCTTCACCAGTTTAAAGATCAGACGGCACCGTACCGGCAATTCATTGATCGATTTTTTTACCTGATTCACCATTTCCTGGGTCATCATTAATTGTTCAGGATCAAAATAGATGCTGTTCATCTGAACCAACCATTCATTCGATGAAAGTGCAGCCTGCCTTTTTTGCCTGGTCAGCCTGTTGATAGCGAGGTTTCTGGCAGTGGAATAAAAATAGAGTAAGGGAGACTCAATCAAACTAAGCTGGTCTTTTTTTGTCCAGATGCGCATAAAAACGTCCGATACCAGTTCTTCAGCCTCTTCTCCCGATTTTAAAATAGAATAAGCAAATTGTTTCAGCGGGTTATGCAAAAGCAGGAACAACTCCCGGTAAGCAACCTGGTCGTTGTCTCTTTCAATTAAATGAAGCAATCTCTTAATATGATCGTTCGCTGGCATACTGGCAACACAAATATATATATGTTACTTCATCACAAGAAGTTTTTAACCCAGTGCAACTGCACCACCCTTATCGAGCATATTAGGTACATGAAGCAGTACCCATTTTATTTATTACTGCTGCTGAAATCAAAAAACTGATCCACGTCTTTTTTAAACTGAACCAGAGAAGGTTTGTGGATATAATACATGTGCCCGGATTCGTAAAAATACGTCTGTACATTTTTACGCTGTTCGGGGCGCAGGAACATGTGCTCAATATCGTATTTAGAGGTAAAATAAGGCGTGGCAAAATCATAATAGCCAAACCCAACATATACTTTCAGTGCCGGATTTTTAGCCATAGCATCCCGCAGGCTTTCTGCCACATTTAAAAACTGGTTTTGAACATTGCTGTAATTCCACGGATAAACATCCCCAAAAATATTATAGCCTTTCTCTTCTTTAAAGTTCAGCTCTTTCTGAAAATAGTCGTTGATGGTAGCGGTAAAAGGCCCGTCTATATTGGCAAAGGAAGGATCAAAGCTATTGCTCTCTGCCACATCATCAATATCTCTACCGGTGAACCGTGCATCGAGGCGACCAATGGTTAACCCGTCTTTTCTGCGCAGCTCTTTGTAAAACCGGCCTTCTTCTACCCGAAGGTTACTCTGTAAAATATATTCCTTAGACAATCCTGTGTAGTAACTCATCTTCTCTGCAATGGCTTCTTTCTCTGCATCCGTTAACCATCCGCCTTTCAGCAAAGCCGATGCATAAGCGCCAATGGCAAACTCTTCCGATTCTTTGAGTGCTTTTTTCAGATCGGCCTGTAAAGCAGGAGCCAGTTTTTTATGGTACCAGGCAGCCGCAGTATAAGAAGGAATGTACAATGCCCTTGGTAAATCGTTGCCCACATAATAATCATTGGTACCGAAGTTCAGTACAGAAGAAATCAAAAATATTCCATTGAGGTAAATGCGGTGACGGTCCTGCAGGTATTTAGACAGGCCAGCAGCACGGGTAGTACCATAACTTTCGCCAGCCAGGTATTTGGGAGAACCCCAGCGCTCGTAGCGCGATAAAAAATGGCGAACAAAAGAACCCATCGAGCTGATGTCTTCTAGATAGCCATGAAACTGTTTGGGATTTTCGCCTGGAGCAGATCTGCTGTAGCCGGTAGACACCGGATCAATAAATACCAGGTCTGTTTTATCGAGCCATGAATATTCGTTGTTGATATACTGGTAAGGAGGCCCGCTGGCCGCACCATCGTCTTTCAGTAACACGCGTTTAGGTCCTAAACCGCCCATGTGCAACCAAACAGAGGAAGAACCGGGACCACCGTTGAACGTAAACGTAACCGGACGTTTACCCGCATCCTCACCCTCTTTTTTATAATAAGTAAAGAACACTTTAGCGATCATTTTACCGGTATCATTCTGCAAATTCAGGTAACCGGTATACGCCGAGTAGTCTATTTTTTTACCGCCAATGGTTACACTGTTTCTGGTAGTAGTAACCGATACACCGGCAGGCATCAGCTCTTCCGCATTGGAAACAGCAACTGCAGACTGCTTTTGTGCCAACACTTGCAGCAGTGCAAAAGCAAACAAAACAACTAATTGAATTTTTCTCATAACATTCATTAATAGAGGATGAATATAGTAAAAACTGTGTGGACCGGGAATGACACATCCCAAAAGTTAATACTTCTGCTGATTAATTAATAGTTACATTACGCCAATCACCCATGCTCTTTCATGAAAAACTTCGAAGAAACTAAGCGATTACTCGACAAATCTGTATTGTTTTATATAGTATGTGTTAATATGGACAGTAGTTATTCCTATATAAACGAGCACTACGCAAAAGAATTTTCGCACATCAAAAAGGAATTAACCGGTCAGCCCTGCTCTGTTACCATGCATCCGGATGATATGAATACCTGTGTAGCCGTATCTACAAAATGCTTTGAGAATCCAGGACAATTATTTCCGGCAACCATCAGAAAGCACGATGGCAACGGGGGCTATGTGTATACCCAATGGGAATACAAAGCCATGTTTGATGAACAGAATAATCCAGCGGGTATATTCTGTTTAGGCTATAATATATCAAAATATATTGCCGAAGCCTCCCAACTACTTACCGCAAAGGAAGAGATTGAGATCAACACGCTGAAAATGAAAAAAATCATTTTTCAGCAATCACATTTAATAAGGGCACCATTGAGCAATATCATAGGGCTTTGCAGCATTTTAGATAAATCATTACTGGATGCCAATACCAGTAATGTATGTGATATGATCCTAGAAAGTTCCAAACAACTCGATGACATCATTCATAGTGTTGTAGATATTGCGGGCCACTAATAATTTATCCGGGTTTTGCAGCCAGCACTTCAATATCAAATACCAATACACTGTTGGGCGGAATCGCTTTGCTTCTGCTGCGGATGGTGTAAGCCAGCCCCGATGGAATAACGATCCGGATGGTGCCACCTACTCTGCATTTAGGAACAGCAATCTGCCATCCTTTAATGAGTCTGTTCAACGGAAAAGTAGCCGGCTTGTCTTTGGTTTGATCAAATACAGACCCATCCGATAAAAGAATTCCTTTATAAAACACCGTAACGGTATCGGTTACCGCAACCTGTTGACCTGTACCCTCTTTCAATATCTGGTAAAACACGCCATCAATACTACCGGTAGTATCTATTTTTTTAGTCCGTACCGATTCATCGATCAGGGCTTTGTCTTTTTTGGCCTGGGCCGCAGAGTCTGCATTGCGCGTCCAGTCTATCACCGGTTTTAGGTTAGTAGCCGCTCTGTTAAAGAGCTGGCCGTAGACCGCTGTAGATTTTTCGAACCCACCGTTCCATAAATAAAATTGACCCGCTTCCGTTCCACCACCATAATCAATCCGGTCGCCCGCTTTTCCGGTAGCATCGTACGAAAAACTGCTTTGCGTTAATTCTATCCAGCGGCCACGTTGGTCCTGCACCCATTGATTTCCAAAAAATGCTTTGCGCTTTAACTGACCATTCAGCCCAACAAAATTTTCATTGAAAGAATAGAGGTTGCGCAGCGGTTGCCCGTCGTGCGGTGCTTTAAAACTGGCAATCAGTTTCCATTTCTGTAATTCGGGAACGAAAAAATATCCGGTATAAAAAGTGGTGGTACTATCCGTTAAAGCGGTGACCATCATTTTATAGGTTTCGCCTGCCTTCCAGGGATATACCCAATGACTGTGTCCACCGGTACCTTCATCACCAAACCCACCGGCAATCACTGCGTCGCCTTTAGCCACCAGTTCCACTTTATTGGAATCGGCAACTTTATTACGGTCTACGGCTTCATTACCCGAATCCCAAACCGAAAAAATAACCCTGCGTTCTGTGGGGCTGTTCACCTGAATGCCAAAATAACCACGGGCAAATCCACAGGCCATATAATAGCTGTGAACCATATCCGCCTCTTTTGGAATGGTGATCTCATTATAAAAAGCAATGGCTTTAATACTGTCTGCCAAAGGATATTTAAGGTGAACGGACGCGGCATTTCTGCGGGCCAGTTTATTGGCATGCAGCCCAACAACAGCGGTACCAGACAGTTCCAGCGACTGTATTGCAGCGATCTGTTTACCGGCTTTTTTCAACGCAGTTAATGTGATGGTATAAAAACCACTGTCTTTAATGATTACCGAACCCACCTTCACGGGTTTATAGTTTTTTGCAGCGGGAACGTTCAGTGTAAAAGACTTACCATACAGGGTAGCTTTAATAACAGATCCGGCAACGGCGTTCTTCATATTGATATCCAGGTGAAGCATACCCGGCTTACTCACATAAAAATAATAAGTCAGTTTTTGATGGGTATCCGACCAGTTGCTCACACCTGATGGGGCGTTGAAGAGAACGGCTTCATCTGATTCTGCCGGAACCGCATAACCGGTATAAGCAGGAAGGCTGGTTTTTTGGGCAAAGCCACCCACCGAAAATACGGCGAGGATAAAAGCAAGTATCAATAAGCGCATAGTCATCGTTTGTAGGTCAAACTTAATAAAAGAAAAGCAGGATTCAACGGGCAATCAAGAAGGGCCCAATCAAGGTAAGGCCACCAAACAAAGGCCCCCAAACAAAGCCCGCAAAGAAATCAACAATCATAGTCCCCCCACCCAACCTTAAAATAGCCTTAAACGTTTGTTTAATTTAAACACTTGTTTAACTTTGCCGTTTAATATCACCCATGCATCCCGATAAAAGAGAACATATTATTAACAAGGCGGTAGAATTGTTTGCCGAAAAGGGTTTTGAGGGCAGTTCCATCAGGGATCTGGCTAAAAAGGCAGAGGTGAATATTGCCATGGTGAACTATTAC
>CALPNW020000048.1 GCA_943325035.2 Sphingobacterium thalpophilum
AGTCTACCCTAACAACAGAATTACATTGGGACGACGGTGATTATACCAATGTGGAGATTGCATTTAAGGTATCCTATGCAATAGGATTATTACTGGCAGGTAGATTTATAGACGCTATTGGCACCAAAAAAGGATATGCCTGGGCCACAGGCTTATGGAGTATCTCTGCAATGGCTCACGCGTTTGCATCCAGTGTATTTGGTTTTGGAGTTGCCAGAGCCGCTTTGGGCGTAACAGAAGCAGGTAATTTTCCGGCTGCCATTAAAACAGTGGCTGAATGGTTTCCCAAAAAAGAAAGAGCATTAGCTACTGGTATTTTTAATTCCGGTGCCAACGTAGGTGCCATTATAGCTCCACTTACTGTTCCTTTTATTGCAGTAGCATTGGGTTGGCAATGGGCTTTTGTGATAACCGGTTCACTAGGGTTTATCTGGTTGTTTTTTTGGTTAAAGCATTATCAAAAACCTTCGGAGCACCCTAAGCTCCTCAAAGAAGAATACGATTATATACACAGCGATCTCGATGAGCAACCTCTACAGGATGCCAAAGTTGGCGCACCATTTACCTGGACAAGATTGTTGCAATACAAGCAAACCTGGGCTTTTGCAATAGGTAAACTGTTAACTGACCCGATCTGGTGGTTTTATTTATTCTGGTTACCCGATTTTCTGGAAAGTGCATATCAGCTAAAAGGAACGGCCATTGCCCTTCCGGTTGCCCTGGTATATACCATGTCTACTTTTGGCAGTGTTGGTGGTGGTTGGTTACCATTGTTTCTGATAAAGAGAAAATGGTCTGTGTTTAATGCCAGAAAATCATCTATGCTGCTCTATGCATTTATGGTATTACCGATACTTTTTTCACAGATGCTCGGAGAAATCAATATGTGGCTGGCTGTTATGGTAATTGGGATAGCAGCGTCTGCCCACCAGGCATGGAGTGCAAATATTTTCACCACGGTCAGCGATATGTTCCCTAAAAGGGCCATCGGCTCTGTAACCGGTATTGGGGGGATGTTTGGAGCTATCGGAGGTATATTGCTTTCTTTATTTGTACAGAAGAACCTTTTTGTGCATTACAGGGCAATTAACCAGATAGAAACCGCCTATTTTATCATGTTCCTTGTTTGCGGGTTCGCTTATCTGCTGGCCTGGATCATTATGCACTTTTTAATTCCTAAAGTAAAAGTGATTGCGGATGAATAATGCCCAATCTGTGATATATTAACTATTACCCTTTTATTTTTTGGTAGTTTGCGATTATCTTACGGCCATAATTGGAGGAGCATGAAAAGTATATTATTCAGGATTTCAGGTATTTTAACTGTTTTGGCCTTTGTTATTGCCGGAAAAGCACAGCAGATAGACTCTATGATGGGTGTATATGCTGCGGGTTTCCCCAAAGAGAAGATCCATATACATTTCGATAAGCAATTGTACAATCCCGACGAAACGGTCTGGTACAAAACTTATTTGCTTGCCGGTAACGAGCTGAGCCCGCTGAGTACCAATATTTATGTAGAATGGTATGACACCTCCGGTAAAATCATTAAAGAAACTGTAGCACCTTTATTTAAGGCAAGTACCAAGGGCTCTTTTGATATTCCTGCCGATTACAAAGGCAGTTTTATTCATGTAAAAGCGTTTACCCGCTGGATGCTGAATGATGACAGTAGTTTTATTTTTGAGCGCGACCTTCTGGTTAACTCCGGTAAACCGCTGGCAGATAAACCTGCTGTTAATGCAACCAGGGTAGCCGTTTTTCCGGAAGGAGGTATGCTGGTTGATGGATTGGCCAGTCGTGTAGCATTTAAGGCGACCAATTCATATGGATTACCCGTACTGATTAAAGGGGTGCTGATTAATGAAAAAAAAGAGATCATAGATAGCCTGAAAGTGATGCATGATGGCATGGGGGTATTTACTATTCAGCCTTTGAGTGGTGCAAAATACCAGCTTAATTGGACAGACGAATTTGGGGTAAAGGGAACAACCGCATTGCCTTTAGTGAAAGAGAACGGTGCCGTAATGGGTGTTGGTACCAACAATGAAAAAGCCCTGATTTCCATCCGGCGGTCTGCCAATGCACCGGAATCTTTTAAGGAAATGAGTCTGTTGGTTCACATGAATCAGGATCTGCTGTATAAAGTGTCTGTTAAAATGCATGAAAGGCTGCTGCAGCGTGCAGAAATCCCTATTGATGAATTACCAACTGGTATACTTCAGTTTACCCTGTTCACAAATGATGGTGTTCCTGTTTCTGAAAGAATTGTTTTCATCAATAACCATTTACATGAGTTCAATGCAAAAATGAATCCTATTACGGTAGGGTTAGAAAAACGTGCCAAGAATGTATTTGAAATCATCGTGAACGATACTACGGGTACCAATATGTCTTTATCAGTAACAGATGCTGCAGTAACCGGTACCGATCAGCATACAATCTTCTCCGATTTTTTACTGGCCAGTGATATCAGGGGTTACATACACAATCCGGCCTATTATTTTAAAAGTGATACAGATTCAATTACTGCGCAACTGGACCTCGTAATGATGACCAACGGATGGCGCAGATTTGACTGGGATAAGATTGCCAAAGCAGTACCTCCTTCATTAAAATATATGCCGGAAAATTCTTTCATGAAGCTTACCGGAAGAGTATTTGGATTAAAGGCAGCAGGCAGCAATGAGCCGCTTCAGCTGAATTTTATTCTGGTTGGAAAAGATAGCAGTAAAAGCATGCTTTTTACTCCTGTTCAAAAAGATGGTAGTTTTCAGGAGCTGGGTGTTTTCTTCTTTGATACGTCTAAAGTATATTACAATTTCAACGGAAATAATAAGCTGGCTGCTGTAACGCAGGTTAAGATAGAAAACGGATTATTGAAAAAAGAGCCCGGAACTACTATTTCTTATGGCTTAAATAATCCTGTATATATTTTTTCTGATAGTTTGTCTAAACAGCGGATGAACTTTTTTCTGTCTGAACAGGAAAAACTCAGAAGAAGCATGGCAACAGCCACTTTGCAGGAAGTGATTGTGAAAGCCAAATCAAAGAGTCCTTTGCAGATTCTGGATGAAAGATATTCCTCCGGATTATTTTCGGGTGGGGATGGATATAGTTTTGACCTTACAGATGATAAAGCCATTGGGGCTTTTGACCTGTTTACCTATTTGCAGGGTAAAGTACCCGGATTGCAGATCTCCAATGCAGGATCTCAGGCCTCGCTTAGCTGGCGTGGATCAACGCCCGATCTGTTTCTGGATGAAATGAAGATAGAAAGCAGTACGGTTCAAAGTATGAATATCAATGATATCGCGTACATTAAAGTGTTTCGTCCTCCTTTCTTTGGAGCAATGGGTGGGGGAGCAGGTGGTGCTATTGCGGTGTACACCAAAAAAGGAACTGATGGCAGAAAATCAATGCCCAACAGCAAAGGCATGGATAATACCCTGCTGGGCGGATATTCCCGTTTCAGGGAATTTTACAGCCCGCAATATGATAAGCCGGGAACTAATTTTGATGCGGACGTTCGCAGTACCCTGTATTGGAATCCTTTTATCATGACCAATAAAAAAACACCACGTTACAGAATAGAATTCTATAACAATGATATTTCTAAAAAATTACAGTTTGTACTGGAAGGGGTTAATGCAGACGGAAAGATGATCAGAATTGTAAAATTGATTGAGTAATATCAACTCATTTCTTTCAAAGCTGCAACAAATACATCCAGTTCTTTTGTGGAGGTAAAAATATTGGGGGTAATCCGGCAACCATGAACATTGGCTCCGTCTATCGCCACCGTGTAAATTTTATATTTCTTTAAAAGAGTTTCAGCAAGTGCTGCCGGTTTCATGCCCTCAATGCCAACATTGGCAATTGCACATGCCCTGGCGTTATCTGCGGGTGTGTTTACCTGAATCCTTCCAACACCTCTGACCCTGCTGGTCCAGTACTGCTGCAAATAACGAAGTCTTGCTTCTTTTTTAGCCGGCCCCAGCTTATTGTAAAAATCAACTGCATTGGTGATTGCAAGATCTGTATGAACAGGATGGGTTCCTAAATGGTTTAGCCGGTTGATTGTACTGATATTCTGCCCTTCGGCCAGCAATGGCCAGATCCTGGTAATCTTTTCTTTCCTTACATACAAGATACCCACACCCAATGGTACGCATAACCATTTATGCAAACTGGCACCATAATAATCACAATTCAAATCGGGAATATTGTATTGAATATGGGCAATGGCATGAGCTCCATCTACCATTACTTCCACTCCTTTACTGTGTGCCATGTCACAGATTTTTTTCACCGGCATGATCTGCCCCGTGATATTGATCATATGTGAGATCATGATCAATCTTGTTTTTGGAGTGATCGCATTTGCATACATATTCACGATCTCATCGTCCGAAGATGGATGATTGGGAACAGAAAGGATTTTATTAATAATTCCCTGTCTTTGCGCCACCTGCTTAAACATTTCTATCATAGCGCCATAATCCTGCTCCGCAAAAATGGCTTCATCGCCGGTTTCCCAGGGAAATCCTCCAATGATCATATCAAGAGATTCAGTCGTATTTCGGGTAAGAATCAATTCATCAGTAGTGCAGCCAACTATTGCCGCAACTTTGGCCGCCATCGCTTTTTTATTATCAAACTGAACTGTTCGCATATAGTAGGAACCCTGGTAGTTTATATCGCGAATATGCTGGATATAGGCTTCCAGGATTTCCTTAGGCAGAATATTGTAATAGCCGTTTTCCAGATTAATATAATCGGGCTTCAGCAGATAATGCGCTCTGATACCTTCCCAGAAAGATTCGTCTGCTGCAAGTTCTGCAGCAGGAGTGTTGCTCATGGAATTGATCCACGAACTTATGGAGGAACCCGCAATCGGAGAGCCGATACCGGCAAGAGTAATATTTTTTATAAAACTGCGCTTATCCATAATTTGTAATTGAGGTTAAACATTTTTACAGCCCGAAATTGAATGTAGCATTTTTTCTGATGAAAGTTACTGGTGTTTGATGTTGTAATTACTGATCTGCAAAAAAATCTTTCCCGTTTTAGGCCCTTCGGATTTCATTTTCTTCCGGTCTATATCGGTGTCTTTTCCCATAAAGTTCAGTGGTATTTTTATCCGTTCAATTTCAAAATTCACTTCAACCATCGAAGGAAGTACCTTGGTTCCGTTCTCGTATTTCATCACCAGAACATAAGTGCCGTCTTTTTTGGTATTGATTTCAGTTTCTGCAACACGCTTATACTGAAGGTCTATCAATACCAGTGCAATTGAAAAATCTGCTCTTTTATCGGTAGGGATAATATTGATGGCTTTGTATTTTTTACCGTTTCTTATTTCATCTTCTCTGGGTATGGTAATGAAGGGGTACTCAAACAATCTGTTCAGCGAAAAATCAAGTCCGCGCTTGGGGATCATCACAAAATCTGCTGATGAAAATCGAACAGGCTTGCCCTTTGTATAATTCATCGTAGCATACTTGGTGGGCATATTAATAAAGCTTACAGCTATATCAAGTTTAAGATTGGCAGAAAAATGTTCAATAGAATCCATACGCTGTCTGAATTTCAGCAGATCAGCATCAATACTTTGTGCGCCTGCAGGCAGCAGGTAAATAAAACCGGCAATCAGTAATTTCCATCTCATTATCCAATATCTTTTTTGTGAAACAGTAAAACGCCAATGCCGGTAAAAAGAAAAATATATGCGCACAGCAATCCGGAATTTAAATAAATGATGTTCCAGTTGATCTTATAATAAAAGAAATTTTGCCAGGTATCATTGAGCTTGGCAAAAAAAATCTGGTTAAACCAATTGTTTCCAAAATCTACCTTTAACAGTAAATTGGAAAGGATCAGGAATACTGCGGAAATGATCCAGGTTTTAGCCTCTTCTTTAAAAATAACTGCCAGCGTAAGGCTTGCTACGGAAAAGAATACCATCGATAATGCACCGGATAAAAAGGCATATATCAGCCGTTCAAATGCGTCTTTGGCCGAAAAAAAATTTAGCGTATTGAGGTATACGATTAAATCGCCTTTACCAAAAAGAGAGTAGGAAAGGGCAAAGGAAGTAATTGCCAGAAAGAGCACCACCAGTAATGTAAATCCAATGGCTACCAGGTATTTACTGAGTATGAATTTCCACTTAGTCACCGGCTGAAGCATGGTGGTTTGAATGGTGCGGTCTTTGTATTCGGAAGTGAGCGTTCCTGAAACAATGATCATCAGTATCAGTGGCAGGTGAAACCAGAGTGTATTCAGAATCAGGTATACCAGTAAATTGCCATTGAGCAATGATCCCTCAAAATAAAAGCTCTTCTGAAGATTATCCAGTAAAATATCGAGAATATTCTTTCCCTGAAAATAAGCACTTGCCAGAATTACCGCTTCTATCAGAAACAAAGAACCCAGGGCATAATACGTTTTGCTCTGCCGTACCAGTTTAAATATTTCCGCTTTAATGATTGCTTTCATGGAGTAGAAATTTCAAATAGTTTTTCCATGTTCAGCTCCGGGGTGCAGGAAGTAATATAGATCTCTTCTTCGTTCAGCTGATAGATCAGTTCAGGCACCCTGTCTGCAGTAATGGTTACATGGGCGCATTGCCCTTTAAAGCTAACATCATATGCCTGCAAAGCAATGGAGTTCTCTATATTGGCGGCACAGATCGAATAGGTAGTGGTATTATCGGCAATCAGTTGTTGTGCAGGACCTTTGTTGACCATCCGGCCTTCTTTAATTACATACAGTGTATTACAGATCTTACTCAGCTCTTCAATAATATGTGAAGAAAGTATGATAGCCAGTTTCTCTTTTTCTGCCAATTCAACAATCAGTTTACGCAAAGCAACAACGCCAAGCGGATCCAGGCCTGAAAATGGTTCATCCAGAACAAGGCAGGCCGGCTTATTCAGTAATGCAATGGCAATGCCTAATCGCTGTTTCATTCCCATTGAAAAATTGCGTACAGGATCTTTTCTGTCTAAAGGCAAACCCACATTGGTCAGGCAGCTGATCAGCATATTGCTGGACGTATCAACTCCCTGAATGCCTGCAAATACTTTAAGGTTGTCGTAGGCGCTCAGGTAATCGTATAAGGCAGGTCCTTCTATGATTCCACCAATTTTTTTGTTGCTTTGGGTATGAATAGTAACTGTTCCGGTTTCGGGGGTAACCAACCCGAATAGTATTTTAAATAAAGTTGTTTTGCCTGCCCCGTTAGCACCCAATAACCCGCATATTTCACCGGCAGCACAATTGATGCTTACATGATCCAGCACTTTTCTGTTATTGTATGATTTGCTTAAATCTTGTCCGGATATAATCATGTCTGAAATACGGGTTGAAGATTGCCGTAATCAAATTTTGGAACATAATTTTTTTCAAGAAATGTTCTGGACCAGAATTTTTTCTTAAACATGAAAAGTGGTTCCCTGATCATGAAGTAAGGTACATAGTGGTACCATTTTACTCCTTTTTCTACATAATAGGATTTTATATCGGCGCCAATGCCTAATTCTTCTGCGGCAACTTCTGCAGCCATTCGCTGGCATTTAGAGCCAATATAGGTATTGGCAATTTTTTTATTGAACCCAAAAATGAAAAACTGGTCCTTGGCTCTTTTGTAATTCTGAAATCTGGACCAGCCATCGGCCAGTACCAGAAAAATATGCACAAAAGAGAACAGAAAACAATAGACCCAGAAAAAGATCCATGGTGTAGATGCTTTCTCGTAAGAGGCCATGAGTTTAACCCAGTAGAACCATGCCTCCAGTAAAAAGAGGATAAGTGAGTAATAAAGCAGGCGCCCTACTCTTAAATAGGATGCCATTGGGCTGGGTTGTTTTAAATACAATGGGTAATAAATTGGATTTGAAGTTAATTATTCCAAGTTTATATTCAAAATTCTGTAAAAACACAATTTACATATATTATTTGTATTCAATGTATTTATAACACTAATTCTATTAGTAAAAAATTGAATTGCAGCAGGTAATCGGATTTTATTGTTTTTAACCCGCCCTTCTTTTTTTATCAACTTATCGACAAATACTAACAATTAATTAATCTTTAATTGGTAATTTCTTAACTACGCAGAGCTAATTTCGAATTCAATAAATTATATATATGAAAAAAGGATTTGTTGTGCTTTGCACATTTGCTTTGTTTGCGTGTAAAAAAAGCGAAATATTGCCGTCATTAGACCAAACTGTAAATGAAGATTTAGCGTCTTATACCGAAATTGCTTCCATTAATCTGGGTGGGTTGGGCTCTGCAGAAATTACCACTTTTGATCCATTAACCAAAAGGCTTTTTGCAGTAAATAATGGTACTCAAAATAAAATTGATGTACTAGACATATCTAATCCTGCAAGTATTCAATTGGTACAATCTATCAACATGACTCCTTTTGGTGGTTATGTAAACAGCGTAGATGTTAACAATGGATTTTTAGCTGCAGCCATAGAATCTACTAACAAGCAGGCAGTTGGCAAAGTGGTTGTTTTTAATACCAGCACACTTGCCGTTGTAAAGGAAGTTACCGTTGGCTCCTTGCCAGATATGGTGGTTTTTAGCCCTAATGGCCGTTATATTCTTTCTGCCAATGAAGGCGAACCAAATGACAGTTATACAGTGGATCCTGAAGGAACAGTTTCTATCATAGATGTTCAGAACAATTACTCCGTTAAAACCATCAATTTTGCTGCTTTAAGCGCGCAGGCCGTAACTCTTGCTGCCAAAGGATTTAGGGTTTTTGGACCAGGTAAGAATTTCTTAAACGATATTGAGCCTGAGTACATCACCATTTCTGACGACAACAAAACAGCTTATGTTACTTTGCAAGAGAATAATGCTATTGCTGAATTGGATATAGAGTCTGCAACGTTTACTAAAATCACTCCGCTTGGCTTCAAGGATTATAATCTGGCAATCAATGCAGTGGATATGAGTGATAAGGATAATGCAGTTGGCGTATTTAATCCTTGGAAAGTATTTGGAATGTATATGCCCGATGCCATTGCTAATATGTCTTACAATGGTGTTCGTTATTTGTTTACAGCCAATGAAGGCGATTCCAGGGAATACACTGGATTTTCTGAAATGAAAAGAGTGAGTACTTTGAATTTAGATGCCACCGCATTCCCAAATGGAGCAACTTTGAAAACAGATTTGCAATTGGGCAGGTTGAATGTTACTACTACTTTAGGTGATACCGATGGCGATGGTGACTACGATGCGTTATATAGTTTGGGCGCAAGATCTTTTAGTGTTTGGAATGCCAGCACTGGCGCTCAGGTTTTTGATAGTAAAAACGAATTGGATATAAAGGCCAAAGAACTGGGTGTTTATGACGATGCCCGTAGCGATGACAAATCTATAGAACCAGAAGCCATTACCATTGGTCGGGTAGGTAGCAAGATGGTTGCATATGTTGGCATGGAAAGAGTGGATGCAGTTGCTGTTTATGATGTAACAGATCCTACTAAGCCTAGTTTTATAAAAATGTTTAAAACAGGGGATGCACCTGAAGGTGTTTTATTTATTCCTGCATCAAAAAGCCCCATACAACAAAGTTTGGTGGTGGTTAGCAGTGAAAACGATGGTGTTGTAAAAATATTTAAGGCGAATAAACTCTAACAGAAAGTTTTTTAAGCGCTATTCAGGCCGTTACAAGCAATTGTAACGGCTTTGTTTATTAATTAGTAAAATACCTTTTATATTTTTTTAAGGATGGCTGATTCGAGTTCGGCCAATTGGATTGTACTGCCTTCCACTTTTTTCCGGTCAGCAGATTTACAAACCGTTGATTAACGGGCAATGTAACAACAGCAGGTTATGTCATCCTGAATAGCAGTATTCGGTTTTGCTGGATGAATACAGCGTACTTTTGCAATAATGTTTGATGTCTTCCATACCCATATCAACGAAAAAGTAAGCCTCACCGAAGCGGAGTATGAGTTGGTGAAAACCTATTTTACCCCAAAAAAGCTTCGGAAGAAGCAATTCTTACTGAAGAATGGGGAAATTTGCAGGTTTCTCGCATTTGTACAAAAAGGGGTATTAAGGTCTTATAATACAGACAAAAAGGGAATTGAGCACATGATTCATTTTGCCATGGAAGGATGGTGGATGTCTGACACTTTTAGTTTTTTGTCGGGAGAAAAATCTGACTATTTCATCGATGCAATTGAAGATGCGGAATTACTGATGATAACGCTCGATGGGTTTGAAGAAATGATGCTCACGGTTCCACGCATGGAACGGTATTTCCGGATTCTTTTTCAGAATAATATCATTTCTAAAGAGCGGCGGTTAATCAGCTCCATTAGCTATTCTGCAGAAGAAAAATATACCAGATTATCTGCCAGTAATCCTCAGCTGAATCAGCGCATACCGCTGAACATGATTGCTTCTTATCTTGGAATTACACCTGAAACCCTAAGCCGGATCAGAAAAGTTTTATCAGAAAAAGCCAAAGGATAATGATTAAAAATGAAAATTAAATAATAGTGAATATGGAAAAGCAGATTTTATTTACGCCTTATGATTTATCGGGGTTGACATTACAAAACAAAATGGTAATGGCGCCAATGACAAGGAGCCGTTCAGATAATGCAGCCAACACAGCAACAGCACTTACTGCGCTATATTATGAGCAAAGAGCAACGGCCGGACTCATAATAACAGAAGGTACTTTTATCAGTAAAAAAGCAGTGGGATTCATTAATGTTCCTGGTATTTACAGTGAAGCGCAAACTGCCGGCTGGAAGCTGGTTACAGACGCTGTACATGCAAAGGGGGGTAAAATATTTGCCCAATTATGGCATGTTGGCCGGTTGTCTCATCCCGACCTTCATGATGGAGCACTCCCATTGGCACCATCTGCTATCAATCCCCATGCAAAAGCATTTACCAGTAAGGGTTTTGTTGATACGGTTACTCCTAAAGAAATGACTGTTGCCGATATTCAGCAAACGATCAAAGACTTTGCCAGTGCTGCAGCTAATGCAGTTAAAGCAGGATTTGATGGGGTAGAATTGCATGCGGCCAATGGCTATTTATTACACCAGTTCTTTAATGGCTATTCCAATCACCGCACCGATGAATATGGCGGAAGTATAGAGAACCGTGCAAGAATTTTGTTTGATGTACTCGATGCGTTAAAGGGAATGATACCCCTTAACCGGGTTGGTGTGCGGTTGAACCCATCCCTGCACAATGGACAGGGAATGATGTTAGATGAATTAACCATTCCAACTCATGAATATATAGTTCAGCACCTGAATGAATACGGGTTGGCCTATTTACATTTAACGGAACCATTTGTGCCGGTAGATGATGTGCCTCATGCAGTAACTCAGGTAGCCAGGCATTTCAGACCATTTTATCAGGGAACGCTGATCATTAATAAAGGTTTTGATAAGGTAAAAGCAATTAAAGTGCTGGAAGACGGAGACGCGGATCTGGTTGCTTTTGGTGTGCCATTCATTGCCAATCCGGATCTGGTAAAAAGATACGAAACGGATGCTCCTATGAATATGCCTGATCCAACTACTTTTTATGTGCCTGGTGCTAAAGGGTACACCGATTATCCGGCCTTACCAGAATAAATCAGGACATCAATTATTTATTCCGCTGATACAACCAGACTAGTGGGCTGGTCCTAAAAATAAAAATATGGAAACTTTAAAAGGTAAAACAGCATTGGTAACGGGTGCCGGAAAAGGGATTGGCCGGGCGATCGCATTAGCGTTAGCCACCGAAGGCGTACACGTAGGCATTGTGTCGCGTTCGGAAAATGACCTCCTGTTGGTAGCAGCAGCAATAAAAGAACTGGGCGTAAAAGCAGCAGTGGCAGTTGCGGATGTGAGCAATATAGAAGCGGTTAATGCAGCAGTAGAAAGTATACAGAAAGAGCTGGGTGCTATTGATATTCTGATCAACAATGCCGGTATCGGCGCATTTGGAAAATTTCTTGAGTTGGAACCTGCAGAATGGGAGAACCAGATCAAAGTAAATTTGTTTGGCGTTTATTATACCACCCGCGCAGTATTGCCTCAGATGATTGAAAGAAAAACAGGCGATATCGTAAATATTTCATCCACTGCAGGGCTGAAAGGGGCTGCTATAACCAGCGCCTATAGTGCTTCTAAATTTGCAATATTGGGTCTGACCGAATCGCTGATGCAGGAAGTCCGGAAACACAATATCAGGGTAACTGCATTAACGCCAAGTACAGTAGTTACTGATATGGCTATCAACGCCAATCTGATCAACAATAACGAAGAAAAACTGATGCATCCCGAAGACCTGGCCGAGCTGATCATTTCTCAGTTAAAGCTAAACAGAAGAGTGTTTGTAAAAGATGCATCTATCTGGTCAACCAATCCGTAATATTATTACAGCAGACAGCTTTATTAAAACAGGAAGACCAGATATAGATTTTGCTGGCCTTCCTGTTTTCTTTATTAATGGCCTGGCGGGGGAAGTGAGATGGATTGTCTTTTCTTATTTTATCTGCTTTTTCAAAGAAAGATATATACGATTTTTAAATCGTTGCAAGCTGTTTCGCAGATATTTGTACTTCTTTTAAAATAATTTCGTTGGTTCTTTTAAACGGTCTTCTACACCGGGTAGTTTGGGAGGTTCCTGCGCATTCACACGAAATGCATTCAGAAGCAGTAAGGAGGCAATGATCAGCTGTTTCATATTTTTTTCATTTAATGGTAATAGCTATAGGATGCAGTAGTCCGAAAAAACCTTCGCCACTACAAAAAATATAAACGATACTATTCCTGGATCAGCCTGTTTTTATATTTAAGATCCTTCCCCTTCGAATAATTCTGAGTGATAACAACGACTTGTTCCAGATACAGATCGGCAAGTAATTTTGGTTTGTTGATTCTCACGTTACCCATCCATTGAAAGATCCAGCCTACCAATTCTCTGTTGATGCCAGCTTCCAGTTTTAGCAGCCAGTTTCCAGCTTCTGTTTTAATAAATTGCTGACTATGGTGCCAGAAATAATGACTGATAAATTCACCGGTAACAGAGGTGAATTCCAATTCTATCTTATAAGTTCTCTGATCGATGTTGTTAGTAATACCGAATCTGTTTTTCATTTCAATTTTTGATGATTCAACCAGTTTTTTATAAGCAAATGTTTTTCTGGTTAAGTCTAGCCGCAGAATTTTTGAAACATCAATTGTTATAAATGAGTTGAAAACACTTTCATAACCACCGGCAAAGTGATTGCCCCTGTGATATATCAGCAGGATAGGCCTGAAGGTGATAGGTACGGTTATTTTTTCGGGTATTGATGTTGCGTCTCCCTGTAATTCATTGATCAATATTATTTTATAGTTGGCTATTGCCCAAATGAGATCATCAAGCCGCTCATTATGTGCATTGTCATACACCGATTCATAAAATGCAGATGACCTATTCTGGTCTTCGGCCATAAATGCATAGAATGAACTATTATTTTTCATTACATCTTTATATACATCCCTGAATTTATTCAGGGATTCCATCCTGCCAATACGAAGGGTTCTGGGTGTAGAAGACCTGATTAGCTGAAAAGTAGCAATATCCTTAGCAGTTAATGGGTTATTACCGGATTCTTTAATAAGCCGGTAGGTTTTCCGGTTAAATTGCCCCGTACTGCAAAGAATTTTTTCACCTTCTCTTAAATAATGAAGCCCGATCTGATCCAGATCATGATAAATTTGTCGCAGGCCTATTTCTATGCCATCATTAACCAGATTGCCATATATCTGGTTAACAGTTTGTGGGGCCAGAGTCAGCAGTTTATAGATATAATGCACTCTTTCCAGTTGAGTCACAGTATGTAATTTAACTGCAAACATAATAAAAGTACCGTAATGGATATTGGAAGACTTCCTAAATTTATATGTGAAGCAGGTTTTGCCTGTTTTATCTAAACCACCAAAGTCGGAGGAATATATCGGGGGATATATCTTTTGGTCTGGTGGTTTTTTTTGATTGCCACTACATATTAATGATTTTCCCATCTTCCATTTCAATGATCCGATTGGTTTTTGCAGCAAATTCATTGTCGTGAGTGACGATCAACAAAGACTGATGGAAAACATCTGCCAGCTCTTTAAAAATATGGAATACGGTTTCGCTGTTCTTTTTATCGAGATTTCCTGTTGGCTCATCGCCCATAATTATAAGTGGATCATTAATTAAGGCACGGGCAATTGCTACCCGTTGTTTTTGACCGCCCGATAGCTGATTGGGGAATTTTAATGCTTCGCTGTCAATTCCCAGAATTTTCAATTTTTCTATAGCACGGTGTTCTACTTCTTTTTCCGGCAACTTGCCAAGTTTCAGTCCTGGCAACATCACATTCCGTAAAACAGAAAACTCGTTCAACAAATAGTGAAACTGAAATACAAATCCGATCTTTTCATTTCTTACGCTCGCCAGATCTGCTTCTTTTTTATCATTCATCAGATCGCCATCAATATACAGACTTCCTTCATAATCGGTATCCATGGTAGACAATATATACAGTAGGGTAGACTTGCCGCAACCCGATTTTCCGATTACAGACACAAATTCAGAAGTATTAACAGTAAAATTGATTTCCTTCAAAACCTGCACAGTAATAGGGTCGTGGAAGTACTTATTAATATTTTTGGCTTCTAGTATTATTTTGCTCATATTATTTACCCCTGATAATAATTACCGGATCTATTTTACTTGCTTTACGCGAAGGAAAAAAACCAGCTAAATAAGTAGTAACAATAGAAAAAACGGATGCTATGATGTAAAACTTTGGATTGTAATTAACCGGATAGGTTTTAACGGTTGGGAGGGAAGGCGTATTGAAAGGAATATGCTCAATGACAGCAGATAAGCCAAACCCAAGCAACAAACCCAGAATACCCCCGAAAATGCCAATACTCAGTGCAATGGAAATGAAAATCGCGTTAACGTCAGTACCCGAAAAGCCTGTAGCTTTTAGTATAGCAATTGAATCCATTTTTTCATATATCATCATGTTCAGAATATTGTATATGCCAAAGCCGGCAACAACCAATAACGTGATACCAACTGCATAGGATATTAAAGTTCTGATTGAACTGCCTGTTTCGAACTGTGAATTGGCTGTTTGAATATCTATTGCCTCTACATCAAAAAGTTTCTGGTATTCTGCAGCTATTTTTGGTGCAAGTAAAATATCTTTTAGTTTTATCTGAATATCAGTAATAAAACTATTGGACTCTCCTAATAATTTTTGTGTGGTATTGAGAGACGCATAGCTCTGAGCCTTGTCTACGTCCATTATACCCGATTGAAAATAGCCTACTACTTTTAATTGCACACGCTCTCCTTTGGCGGTAGTTACTTGAATTACATCGCCGATATTTGCCAGCATTTTTTCGGCAGCTCCCTTTCCTAATATAATACTGTTAGGTGTGTTTTTCAGATCTAAGAAATTTCCGCTGGTAACATAATTGCTGAATAAAAATAACCTGTTTTCTTCTTCAACATCTATTCCGTTTATAACACCTGTTAAATCAATTGCACCTATATTATAAAATACCTGCGCTGTTATTTTTGGTGCAAACCCTACTACCCGGTCATCTTTTTTTAAAGCATCCATAATAGCACTATTATTATAAATCTGTGCCCGGTCATTTTTGGGTTTTATGGAGCTTATGAAATTGTGGTAATTTTTGAATTGGGGTGCCAGGTCTATTGGCTGGTATTTTGAAGGCTGTATTTCGTTATACAATCTGATATGCGGAGTCCGGTTAATGATTAACCCATCCAGTAAATCATTCAGGCCAGACATGAAACTGAGTAAAGTGATAAACATCGTAATGCTAAACGTAACGCCAATAGCAGCCACCAGCGTTTGCTTCCATCGTGCCAGTAACAATGAAACAGAAACATTGGCTATCAGCTTTATTTTCATAACACTGGTTTTAGCAATTCATCTGCCGAAGTGATGCCTGATAGTACCTCTATTTTGTAATAATCTTTCAAGCCTGTTTTGATAAGCTGGTTCTGGCCGTTTGCTTTAATTACTGTTGAATCATTGAGCAGGTAATTTCTTGGAATGAGTAAAGCTTTTTCCTTTGTTTGAATGATAATGTTGCCCTCA
>CALPNW020000049.1 GCA_943325035.2 Sphingobacterium thalpophilum
AATTCTTAACATGGGCTAACCAGCCTTTGTGTTAAATTTGAAATATGACTAAAAAGAAATTAATTCAGAGAGATATCAGCTGGCTTAGTTTTAATGCAAGGGTTTTGCAGGAGGCCAATGACCCCACTGTTCCGTTAAAAGAGCGGATCCGCTTTCTGGGAATATTCTCTAATAACTCCGATGAATTTTTCAGGGTGCGGGTAGCTACTTTAAAACGCATGATTGAGTTTGCCGAAAAAAGGAAAAAACTCAATATGCACCTCGAGGAAGACCCGCAACAAATCCTCGACCAGATACAAACAATTGTTCTCCAGCATCAGAATGAATTCAACAGGATATGGCAGGGTATTGTAGTGGAAATGAAGCAGGAAAAAATCAGCCTGGTTACTGAGAAGCAACTGACCCGGGAGCAAAAGATTTTTGTACAGAAATTTTTTGACGAGGAAGTACGGTCCAATATTATTCCCCTCATGATTGAGAGTTTACCACAGCTCCCCTACCTGAGAGATAAAAGCATCTATCTGGGCGTAGTAATGCGCAAAAAAAACTCGGCCTACCACCAGAAATATGCTTTGATAGAAGTACCGTCGGGAGCAGTTGGCCGTTTTGTAATTCTTCCTGCTAAAAAGGGCGAAACCCAGATCATATTGCTCGAAGACGTCATCCGGTTTAACTTACCAGTCATCTTTTCCTACTTCGGTTACGATTATTTCGATTCCCATATTTTTAAAGTGACCAAAGACGCAGAGATTGATCTGGACAATGACATCAGTACCACTTTTGCAGAAAAAATAGAAAAAGGGGTCAAGAACCGCCGGAAGGGGAAACCAGTGAGGTTTGTATATGATAAGGAGATGGATGCCGGCTTGCTTGAATACCTTATCCGAAGGCTTAGTCTGAACCGTAAAAGCAATATTATTCCAGGGGGAAGAATACATAATTACCGGCACTTCATGAGTTTCCCGGATGTATTCAACGGAAAAAATACCAGAAGACAGTCCTTCATTCCAAAGTCTTTACAGAGTGCGCAGCGTGTTACAGACATCATTATCAAACAGGATGTAATGCTGCATTTTCCTTATCATTCATTTAATCCTGTAATAGACCTGCTGCGCGAAGCTGCAATGGATCCGGATGTTACTTCCATTAAAATAACTGCCTACCGGCTTGCCTCCAATTCCAAGATCATCAATGCCCTGATCAATGCATCCAGAAACGGAAAGGAAGTGGTGGTAATGCTGGAACTTAAAGCCCGCTTCGATGAAGAGGCTAACCTTGAATGGAAAAAGGTACTGGAGGAAGAAGGCGTAACCGTTTTACTGGGCGTACCCAAAATGAAAATACATGCCAAACTCTGTATCATTAAGAAAAGAAAAGGCACCAAAATAATTCAATACGGCTTTGTAAGTACCGGAAATCTGAACGAAAAAACAGCCAGAATTTACGGAGATCATTGTTTACTTACCAGCAATAAAAATGCAATGGCCGACATCAACCGGATTTTCCGTTACCTCGAAAACTGGAAATCCGGCATGCGAAACCTGCAACTCTGCAAAACACTCTGGATTTGCCCGGTTAATATGCGTGACCAGATCATTCGATTGATAGATCAGGAAATCAAGAATGCAAAAGCCGGAAAGGAAGCCCGGATCATTGTAAAATCCAACTCCCTCAGTGATTCAAAACTCATCGATAAATTATATGCCGCCGCATTGGCAGGTGTAGAGATCAGAATGATTGTAAGGGGTATTTTCTGTCCGGCTATTGACTATAAGAAATTCAAACAAACCATCAGTGCAATCAGTATTGTGGATGAATACCTGGAGCATGCAAGGGTAATGATCTTCCATAATCTGGGAAATGAAAAAGTATATATCTCCAGTGCAGACTGGATGGTTCGGAATCTGGACCACCGGGTAGAAGCGGCAATACCCGTTCTGGATCCGGTTATAAAGCAGGAACTGATTGACATTATCCACATTCAGCTGAAGGACAATGTAAAGGCCCGGATACTGGACGGTAATTTAGCCAACAACTATGTACCTTCAGTGGGCAAAAAACAGATACGTTCGCAGATAGAAACGTATCATTATCTGTATAAGAAAAATCATTCGGCAAGTGAGGTTAGCAGCAATTGATATTGGAAGTAACGCAGCAAGATTACTGATTGTTGAAGTGAGCTATGACAAAAATGGCAAACCACTTTTCAATAAACTGAATCTGATAAGGGTACCCTTGCGCCTTGGTTTTGATGTGTTTGAAAAAGGAGAGATTTCCAAGGAAAAAAGGGGAATGATCCTGCAGACAATGAAAGCTTACAGTCATCTGCTGAATGCATATGAGGTAAAAGAGGTTATCACCTGTGCCACCAGTGCCATGCGTGATGCGGCAAACAGTGCAGATATTATCAGAAAAGTAAAACTCGAAACCGGACTGGAAATAGAAATCATCAGCGGTGACCTGGAAGCATCGATCATTTATGAAAACCATATCGCAGAAAATATGGATACCAATAACAGTTATCTCTACATTGATGTTGGGGGCGGAAGTACAGAGCTCACTTTTTTCTCGGATGGCAAACTCATATTTAAAAAATCATTTAATATAGGAACCATCCGGATACTGAAAGACATGGTGGATGAAACTAAATGGAACGAAGTAAAAGATTTCATTAAAAACAGAACAAAAGGATACAAAAAAATCATAGCAATAGGAACTGGTGGAAACATCAATAAAGTATTTTCACTGAGTAAGAAGAAAGATGGCAAGCCTTTACATGTAGATCTCCTGAAAGATTACTTTAAAGAGATTTCCAGCTTTTCGGTAGAAGACCGGATCAATATTTACAAGTTGCGCAGAGACAGAGCCGATGTAATTGTTCCTGCCTTACAGATTTATATAAATACGATGCGCTGGGCCGAAGCCGAGGAAATATATGTTCCTAAAATAGGACTCGCAGATGGGCTGGTTCAGCATTTATATTATGAACTGGAAGCAAAACGAACCCGTTACCAGAGGAGTTAAGCAACCTTTCACCGATAGATTAGTACCCTTCGTCCGAATTATTGCGGGCTTGATGCCCACTTAATTAAATTTGACTCAATTGTATTAACCAGCAATACCGCTAATTTGTCTCCCATCAGGCATAAAAAAACGCTAGTACCCATTATTGCACATGTTGCAGCATGGATCTGTTTTTTCACACTCCCTTATCTGGTATTCTTTCCGGGATTGCGGGAATTCAGTATGAGCAATCATATGCTTACCATTATTATCTGTAATAACATATTTCTTGTATTTTTTTATTATCTAAATACCCAGATACTGATACCCCGGTTTCTTGTTAATGAAAAATGGGTTCCCTATATTTTATCCATCATAGCCTGTCTGATTTTTTTCCTCTACATCCCCAGGCAGATAGCGTTGCTGATTGTTCCGCCGGAAACCATCCCTTCACCTCCGGCAGGATTGGACATCAGAAATCCGGGTACCGAAAGACATCGTTTAATGAGAGCCCGCAGAAGAAACGGTAATGACTATTTCAACACTGCTGTATTTTTACTGGTAATGACGGTAGGCACCTGTATTACCGTAGTACAACGATGGCTGAACACAGAACAAAACAGAAAAGAAACAGAGAATGAAAAACTGAATACGGAACTGTCTTTTTTAAAATCACAGATTAATCCGCACTTCTTTTTTAATACACTTAACAATATTTATTCCCTGGCCATTGTGAGAAGCGAAAAAACTGCACCTGCAGTAATGAAGCTTTCTGCCATCATGCGGTATATTCTTACAGAAACGGAGAGGAATCTGGTGCCGCTGGATAATGAAGTTGAATTCATTCATAACTATATAGACCTTCAGCAGGTAAGACTTACCGATAAAGTGCAGGTAGATTTTACCATTACCGCAAACACAGGCGAACTGCTGATTGCGCCGCTGATCTTTATTCCGTTTGTTGAGAATGCCTTTAAATATGGCGTAAGCACCAAAGAAAAAAGCAGTATTACCATAAAGCTGGAAACTGATGGCAGCAATATTAAGTTTACAGCCAGCAATTTTATAGTGCAGTCTGAAAATACCATGTTGGAAAATACCGGTATTGGTATCAATAATGTAAAGCGAAGACTGGAACTTTTGTATCCGGGGAAACATAGTTTAGTTGTAAAAGAAGAGAATGGGTTCTATTTTGTAAATCTGCAAATCAATACCCGATCATGATCAGATGCATTGCTATAGATGATGAACCACTTGCCTTACAGGTTATTCAGGAGTATTGTACCAAAATATCTTTTCTTACCCTGGAAAAAGTTTTCACCAATACAGACGAAGCAAGAGAATATCTTCAGAATAACAAGATTGATATTCTGTTTTTGGATATACAAATGCCCGATATCAACGGACTGCAGTTTTACAGAAGCTTGCCTGAAAAGCCGGTAGTGATATTTACAACAGCTTACAAGCATTATGCGGTAGAAGGATTTTCGGTAGATGCGGTAGATTATCTGCTGAAACCATTTGAGTATGATCGTTTTTTAAAAGCCTGTTACAAAGCCAGGGAATACCTGGATTTTTTAAGCAGCCAGGAACTGCAGCTGAATTCTATATTCATTAAGGTGAATTATGAAATAATGAAAATCAATCTGAAAGATATTGAGCTGATAGAAGCGTTGGATGATTATATTAAAGTGTATATCAAGCCTACTCCTGTTCTTACGCTTATGACCCTTAAAAGCATTGCAGAAAAGCTTCCTGCACGCGATTTTCTTCGCGTTCACCGGTCGTTCATAGTGCCTCTGCACAAGGTGGAGAAATTCAGTAAAACCAAAGTGATTGTTGTTGGTAAAGAAATACCAATAGGAAGCAGCTACAGCAACGTATATGATCAGCTGCTGGCTGTATCCAGAATGGGCTAAGCAATGATACAATTTTAAGTTTGTGGCAGCACCTGACAGGAACTGTCAAATCCTTACCTTTGCATCAAATTACCACTGCATGCAATTTTTACAACAACTCGGCATTGAAACCATCAATCAGGGCGTATCTACAGGAACCCGTTGGATAGAAAGTAACGGAGCTGCTATTGATTCCTTCTCTCCGGTAGACGGGAAGAAAATAGGCAGTACGGTGGCTGCGGACAAAGCTTCTTATGAAGCGGTAATCAATCAGTCTTTAAGTGTAGCGAAAGAATGGCAAAAATGGCCTGCGCCTAAAAGAGGGGAGATTGTACGTCAGGTGGGTGATGCTTTGCGCTTATACAAAGAACCTTTGGGTAAGCTGGTTAGCTATGAAATGGGTAAAAGTCTTCAGGAAGGATATGGCGAAGTTCAGGAAATGATTGATATATGCGACTTTGCGGTAGGATTATCGCGTCAGTTGTACGGGCAAACCATGCACAGTGAACGCCCTTCACACAGAATGTACGAACAATGGCATCCGCTGGGAATTGTAAGTATTATTTCCGCATTTAATTTTCCGGTAGCAGTATGGAGCTGGAATGCAGCTTTGGCATGGGTTTGTGGAAATACCACAATCTGGAAGCCAAGCGAAAAAACACCTTTATGCGGCGTTGCCGTTCAAAAAATTGTTGCAGCCGTTTTTGAAAAAAATAATGTGCCGGAAGGGGTTAATTGCCTCATACAGGGAAACAGGGAAGTTGGTGAGTGGATGAGTAAAGATACCCGGATACCGCTGGTTTCTGCAACAGGTTCTACCCGCATGGGTAAAGAACTGAATGCTACAGTTGCTGCAAGACTTGGAAAGAGTTTGCTGGAACTGGGTGGGAATAATGCCATCATTATTTCTCAGCATGCAGACTTGGATATGTCGCTGATTGGTGCCGTATTTGGAACTGTAGGTACCGCAGGACAACGTTGCACGACTACCCGCAGACTGATCATTCATGAATCTGTGTATGAAGTATTCACCGCTAAACTGGTTAAAGCCTATGCTCAGCTTCGTATCGGAGACCCATTGGATACCAACAATCATGTAGGACCATTGATAGATACCGATGCAGTAAAAATGTACCTCAACTCCATTGAACAATGTAAAGCCCAGGGTGGAAAATTCCTCATAGAGGGTGGCCTGGTTTCAGGTGAGGGATATGAAAGCGGATGCTATGTAAAACCATGTATTGCAGAAGCTACCAACGACCTTCCCATTGTTCAGCACGAAACATTTGCTCCGATCTTATATGTCATGAAATACAATACGCTCAACGAAGCTATTGAAATGCAAAACGGAGTTCCTCAGGGACTTTCTTCTGCCATCATGACGTTGAATCTGCGCGAGGCAGAACTATTCCTGTCTGCAGGCGGAAGTGATTGTGGCATTGCCAATGTAAATATTGGTACCAGTGGTGCTGAAATCGGCGGCGCATTTGGTGGTGAAAAAGAAACCGGTGGCGGAAGAGAAAGTGGAAGTGATGCATGGAAAGCTTACATGCGCAGACAAACCAATACCATTAACTGGGGGAATAATTTACCGCTTGCTCAGGGTATTAAATTTGACTTATAAAATCAATTGCTCTATCTGGTATTTTTCATGGATGGTGATCGTTCGCCATTGATCGGTTCTGAAAGGAACTGCGGGAAATCCTTCGCGGTTGAACAGGGTACATTTATCCGTATCCGGAGACCATCCATAACGAACAGCTACCGGACTGAGTACTTTATCACTGATCAGTACTACCCTGTTGCCGCTTATCCGGGCTTTTGCAGAATGAAATACCTGATCATTTCCGGCAATTTCAAAACCACCCAACTCACCGGTAAAACTGGTGGTCATTAACCCCGAGCCCATCTGATTAAAAGTGATTTCAACTTCGCTGCCTTTTATTTTCATGGTCTCATATACCGGACCATTACAAACCATTTTCTTACCATATAAATTATTCAAAGCAATTGCTGCCAGTCTCTTTCCTACATCCTGCTTGTTGGTAGGATGTATATCCAGAAAATTACCAATATCTGTAGTTACCACCATTCCGGTATTAGGCAAATCAAGGGCCATGGTTTGGGCTTCTCTGAGTTCCGCTATAGCACAGCCATAGTTACTATTACCCCCGGTATTAAAAGGCGCTATCTGCACAAAATAAAATGGCAGACCAGGCTTGTTCCATTTCTTTCTCCAGTCATTGATCAGCAACGGAAAGGACGTACGGTACTGGTAAGCCCTGCCAATATTCGATTCTCCCTGGTACCACAATATGCCTTTGCAGGAAAAAGGAATCAGTGGGTTAATCATCGCATTATAACATAAGGAAGGAAATGAATTTTCGGAGACTGCTTTTTGAATGGATTCAACCTGAAATTTCCAGGTACCTGCCAATGAGTAAGTGCTGTTATTCAGTGTTAATTTAAGATCTGCTGCATCACCGTAAATTCCTCCTCCACCCCCATTGTCTGTTACCTGAACTGCAATATAATTTTTGCCTTCCTTTAATGTGCCTGCAGGAAGAATATATTTCCTCTTTGCATCCCACTGGTTGGTACTTCCTACTTTAATACCGTTCACGTAGGTTATGTCCATATCATCTATTTTAGACAATTCCAGTATTGCTGCTGTATTAAAATCGCTGGCAGGTAGCAGAATTGTTTTTCTGAGCCAAACTACCCCATCCAATTCTCCGATACGCTGAACTTCCCATACCTGAGGAATATTTATTTCCGGCCACTTAGCATCGTTACAACCAGACTCCATAAACTTTTCTGGCTGAAGCTCTTTGAATTTTGTTCCCATCAAAGTTTCAATGCGTAATTCAGTGGCTTTGATTTTTAGTTTATACAAAGAGTCTATACTGATTAAAGGCATGGCAGCAATCATTTGACTGAACGCTGCGCTGCTTTCAAATCCCTGGCGGCTGATCCAGGTTTCAATTTGAGTTCCTCCCCAGGTTGCATTAATTAAACCCACAGGAACTTTAAGACTATCATACAGTCTTTTGGCAAAAAAATAGCCTGCCGCAGAAAAATCACCCACTGTATTAATGCTACAAATATTCCAGCCATAAATCCGGGCATCTTCTTCGGGTAAAGAATTGATATGAGTAATTACTTTTGCATGCCTGATGAACGGATAATTGGCTGAGGCAATTTCTTCTTTTGCATGATCTCCTCTGTTAACCGTAAACTCCATATTAGACTGACCACTCAGTATCCATACTTCACCCACCAGCACATTAACTATCCGGATGGTATCATTTGCTGTTACAACAAGCTCATAAGGTCCCCCTGCATGTTCAGCATCCAGATTCAATGTCCATTTTCCATTGTTATCTGCCTTCACTTTTTTCTGCTGATGATGAAATTGTATTTTAACAGTTTCCTGCGGAGCGGCCCATCCCCAAACTGGAATACTGGCATTTCGTTGCAACACCATATTATCTGTAAAAAGTCCGGATAAGCGTACTTTCGCGGAAACAGTGTCCCCAATCAAAAAAAAGAAAATCGTACTAAAAACAAACTTTTTCATACCAGTTTTTTTGCCTGCTGTTAACACCTTAAGTGAAGTGAAGTAAATTTATTCATTAAAAACATATAAAAGTCTTAACCGGTAATTAAATGTACCGTACTGCTGTACCCCAAGTACTACTAGGCATAATTTCCTATTACACATGCAAACCACTGTTAATCCAGATAATAAGGCAGAAAGCCTGAGGACGCTGAGTACCCAGCATTTTGGGAGTACCGTTAAAGTCTATTTTCCGGATACCCAATAGCTAATACCCAATAGACTGAAATGATTTTACAAAGGATTACCCTGAAAATTAAAGTTCAGTGAGAACTGGTGGAACATGTGGCGCTGATAAAAACCCGTTGCATAATGTAGCTGTAATTTTTTCAACAGCACTCCCGTTCCAAAGCTAAAGCCATTTAATCCACTTGCCGCCCCAAAAACATTGAGGTCCTGCCGGCGCAGAAAATTATAGCCCAAACTAAAGTCTATATTATCGGAAAGATATACCTGTGCAGATAAAACAACATGCGCAAAAACCTTCTGCAACCCGTTCCTGCTGATATTACCTTCGGACGCATTAAAAGCAGTGTCTTCATAATGAATATTGAGTTGCTGCAGATGATGGGCGGTTAATGAAAACTGAACCGGCGCATTGGCCAGTTTTTTGCTGATGCCTGCCTGAATATCAAAAGGTAATTCTTCTTTATCTGCTCCGGCACTGTATGTATTCAGTTGTGTGCCCATATTTTTCACTACAACGCTTGCCTGCAATTGTGCCACTGTATCGGTATAAACCAATCCTACATCCATCGCTATTCCTGTAGACCGGTACTGCCCATAATTGGAGCTGATGAATTTTGCAGTTGCTCCTAGTCTGAACCGCTCCATATATTGCCGGGATACCATCGCCTGCACCATATAATCATTGGGGCGAAAACTTCCCAGCACATTACCGGAAGCATCTGTTTGCATCATGGTACCATAATTCAGGTATTGAACACCCAACCCGATAGTCATAGCCGGCCCGGGAAGGTAGTATGCAGTGGTTGCTGTAAAATGATTGATCCCCGCAACAAATGCGTTAAAGGAAGTATTTACCTGGTGGCTCATCGCCTTTTTTAATAAAGCAGGATTGTGAAAGGCCATTCCAACATCATTGCTCTGTGTGGAAATATTAACTCCACCCAGTGCAGAAAGCTGTGCCGTATTGGGCTGCGAGAGAAAATTAAAAACAGCATTGCCACCAAGAGTTTGGGATGAACTTCTGGTGGCAGTGTAAATTAATATCAAAAAAAGTACAATCCTTCTCAGCATCTGTATTTAAAGCTAAAACAAATCCGGCAGGAAATCACCGTTTAAACCAATGCATAATCAATCACCTGTTGCATGGTCTTTACATATTGAAAATGAACGCCTTTAATGAAAGTACTGTCTATCTCATCCACATCTTTCTGGTTCATATGACAAAGTACTATTTCCTTTAAACCGGCACGCTTGGCTGCAAGTACTTTTTCCTTGATGCCCCCTACCGGCAATACCTGGCCACGTAAAGTAATTTCACCGGTCATTGCCAGAAATGGTTTCACTTTTCTGCCGGTAAAAGCAGAAGTTAATGAAGTGAGCATGGTAATTCCCGCGCTCGGACCATCTTTGGGAACAGCTCCTTCCGGAACGTGTACATGTATATTTTTTGTCTTGAACAATTCAGGATCTATACCCAGTTTTTTTGCATTGGCCTGAATATAACTGAGTGCCGTAGTTGCACTTTCTTTCATCACATTTCCCAGATTACCGGTTAATTTTATTTCGCCTTCGCCGTCACTTAAAATAGTTTCGATGAAAAGGATATCTCCACCCACATAGGTCCAGGCAAGCCCAACCACCACCCCGGGCATATTGGCTGTTTTGTATATTTCATTGGTGTACCTGGCCTGTCCGAGTATGTGCTCCACATCATTGGCGGTTACATTCAGCTTTACCTTATTTTTTATGGCCATCTCCTTTGCCTGAAAACGCATGATGGAGGCCAGCTGACGGTCCAGTTCACGAACTCCGCTTTCACGGGTATAATGTTCAATTATTTTTTCAAGTACTTTATCACTGATCTTGAAATTCACTTTTCCCAGCCCATGTGCTTCCTTTTCTTTAGGCACCAGGTGACGTTTGGCGATTTCCACTTTTTCTTCAATGGCATACCCACTGAGGTCTATGATCTCCAGACGATCGCGGAGCGCCGGCTGGATATTCTGCAGGTTGTTAGCAGTAGCAATAAATAATACCTTGCTCAGGTCATATTCAAGCTCCAGGTAATTATCGTAGAATGTATGGTTCTGTTCGGGGTCCAGCACTTCCAGTAAAGAAGAAGAAGGATCGCCACGCTGATCGCTTCCTATCTTGTCGATCTCATCTAGAATCATTACCGGATTAGATGATTTGCATTTGCGTATATTCTGAATGATCCTTCCGGGCATTGCACCAATATAGGTTTTACGGTGTCCGCGGATTTCACTTTCATCGTGTAATCCACCAAGACTGAGCCGGACATATTTTCGGCCTATGGCATGAGCTATGGAACGGCCTAATGAAGTTTTTCCGATTCCCGGAGGTCCGAGAAAACAAAGTATAGGGCTTTTCATATCGCCCTTGAGTTTTAATACTGCCAGGTATTCCAGGATCCTGCTTTTGATCTTGGTCATTCCATAATGATCGATATCCAGTATTTTCTTGGCATTTTTTAAATCGTAATTATCTGCGGTATAATCATCCCATGGCAGGTCCAGCATCAGATCGAGGTGATTGTATACCACCGAATAATCCGGCGTAGACACATGCATCCTTTCCAGTTTCTGAACGCCGGCTTTAAAGGCCAGTTTTGCTGCTTCCGGCCATTTTTTGGCCTCCGCCTTTTTCTTCATTTCCGCAATCTCCCGTTCGTTGGTATCTCCGCCCAGTTCTTCTTTGATACTTTTCAACTGCTGCTGCAAAAAGTAATCGCGTTGCTGTTTATCGAGCTCTGTTCTGGTTTTGTTGGTCACCTTATCTTTTAATTCGGCAAACTGTAATTCCCGTTGCAGTATGTGAATCAGCCTGTCTGCCCGATCATTGATATCATTGATTTCCAGTAATGATTGTTTTTCTACCAGATCACTGTTGAGGTTGCTGCTTACAAAATTGATCAGGAAAGCGGGGTTCTCTATGTTCTTTAAGATGATCGACGCTTCCGTTGGAAGGTTGGGAGACAAATGAATGATTTGGGCTGCCAGGTCTTTAATGGTGCTGATATAGGCTTTAAAATCAGCTGTTTCCGGGGCTTCTCCTTCGGTCAATAGACTGATGGATGCCTTGAAATAAGGATCATCACTAACCATGTCGAGCCATTCAAATCTTTTCTTACCCTGAATAATGATGGTTGTTCCACCATCGGGCATTTTGATGAGCTTTACAATTTTAGCCACCGTACCTATTTTACAAAGGTCCTGGGGTTCCGGCTCTTCGATATTGGAATCTTTTTGGGCTATTACACCGATCAGCTTATCGGCCTTATAAACGTCACTGACCGCTTTTATACTTTTATCTCTTCCTACAGTAATAGGCAATACTACCCCGGGGAATAAAACCGTATTTCTCAATGGCAAAATCGGAAGTTCATCCGGAATAACCATGGCCTTGTCCTGATCGCTCTCTTGTTCACTAATCGGAATAATCGGCATAAAGTCGGTATCATCCTCTGCTCTGAATCTTAATTTATCTTTCAACATATCATTTTCTTTGGTCATAATGTCACCATTCACCCAAAAATGGCTTTTCAGGAACGTAACACAATAGTGAACAATATTAATGCCATTACCCAATAATGAATCATTCGGTACAAACTGGCACAAAAAAATCCTCCCGATTCATCGGGAGGATCTTCTTGCAAGAAGTAATATAAAGTAACGAGTACTTAGTATTTACTTATTTAGCTTTAGCAGCAGTGTCTACAGCTACAGCAGCAGAATCAACTTTAACAGCAGAACTGTCTACAGCTACAGCAGCAGTGTCTACAGTTGTAGCAGCTGAATCTACAGTTGCTTCAGTTTTTTCAGCGTTGTTACAAGCAGTCATTAAACCTGCTACAGCCAGAATTGCGAATACTTTTTTCATTTGTACTTGTTTTTTTTGTTTTTTATTGTTCGCAAAGATAGGGTTGCAGATGAATTTTGCAAATTTTAACGAATATTTTTTATTTTTTTCTGAAAAAGATCCGGATTGGCACCCCTTTGAAGTCAAAATTGGCCCTTAACTGGTTCTCCAGGTAGTTTCTATATGGCATTTTTATATCATCCGGGAAATTGGTGAAAAATGCAAAAGAAGGAACATGGGTTGGTAACTGGGTAACAAACTTGATTTTAATGGAATGACCTCTAACTACCGGCGCGTTGTACCCAGCAATTGCTTTGAGCATGATTTCATTTAATACCGAGGTTGCAATTCTGCGTGTTTTGCTGTCAAATACCTGCAATCCGAGTTCAATAGCCTTGAATATTCTGGTCTTTTCTTTTACAGAAATAAACAAAATAGGCACATCACTGAAAGGAGCCAGTTTTTGCTTGAGTACTTTTTCGTAGTCTCTGGCAGTATTAGTGTCCTTTTCTACTAAGTCCCACTTATTCACCAATACTACAATCCCTTTGCCTTTTCTTGCAGCGAGACTGAAAATAGTGATATCCTGAGCAGTAATTCCTTTAAAAGCATCCAGCACCAGCAAACAAACGTCTGCTTCATCCATGGCCTTGATGGCCCGGATGATGGAATAAAATTCCAGATCATCTTTTTCCTTACTTTTTTTACGGATACCTGCTGTATCTATCAGCATGAACTCCTTCTGGAATAATTTATAATGGGTATGGATGGTATCACGGGTAGTTCCGGGAATATCACTTACAATGGTTCTCTCCTCTCCAACCAGTGCATTCAGCAGTGATGATTTGCCCACATTGGGTTGTCCAATGATGGCAAATTTAGGCAACGCGTTTTCCCGGGCAGCTTCTTCTTCATCAATCGGTTCAATATCTTCAGCAATTGCATCGAGCAGATCTCCCGTACCACTACCGGAAATACTGCTAACAAAAAATGTTTTCTCAAATCCAAGGCTGTAAAACTCAGTAGCTTCCAGCTCGCGGGTACCATTATCTACTTTATTGACTACCACAAAAACAGGCTTACTGCTTCTTCTCAGCAAATCTGCTACTGCTTCATCCAGGTCGGTAATACCTGTTGCCACATCCACCATAAAAACAATGGCATTGGCCTCATCAATAGCAATTTTTACCTGCTTGCGGATTTCCATTTCAAAAATGTCTTCGCTTCGCGGAACAAATCCTCCGGTGTCGATCAGGTTAAAAACCTTACCGTTCCAGTCGGCCACGCCGTACTGCCTGTCCCGCGTAACTCCGCTTATATCATCTACGATGGCTTTCCTTTGTTCGAGCAAACGATTGAAGAAAGTGCTCTTTCCTACGTTGGGTCTGCCTATGATTGCAACAGTGTAACTCATTTGTACTTATTCTTATTTTGAGGTAATCAGCTCCATTTACTGGTAGCCATATTCTTTTAATTGTAAATCATTATCGCGCCATTTTGGACGAACTTTTACAAACAGTTCTAAAAATACTTTTTGCTGAAGGAATTCCTCGATATCTCTTCTGGAATCCATTCCAATTTGCCGGATCATCTTTCCCTTATCGCCAATGATAATGGCTTTCTGGGTTTCCCGATGAACAATAATATCAGCCTGTATTTTAACTAATTTTTCTTTTTCCTTGAATTCATTCACCAACACTGCTGTGTGGTAAGGGATTTCATCGGCAAACAGTTCGTAAATCTTTTCACGGATCATCTCTGCTACAAAGAATTTTGTAGGCAGATCACTCAGATCATCTTCATTATAAAAAGGAACGCCTTCGGGTAACATTTCTATAATGGCGGCTAAGAGCTTATTCAGGTGCAGCTTTTCGAGTGCCCCTATCTTGATCAGTTTTTTACAATAAGGCTTATCCGCAAAAAATGACTCGGCAAGTGCAATCCTTCCGTTACCGGCAATATCTATCTTGTTGAGAAGAACCAGTGCAGGCACTTTTAATTTCAGAGAAGAGAAAATGGCATCTACCTCTTCGAATGATTCATTGGCATCAACCATCAGCAAAGCAAGATCCGCATCTTCCAGAGCGCCCTTTACCGTATCCATCATCCGCTGGTGAAGCTTGTACCTGGGATCAATAATGCCCGGCGTATCGGAGAAAATAATCTGGTATTCCCCGGGTTTGTTCAAAAAAGCCTTGATCCGGTGACGGGTTGTTTGCACTTTATGTGAAACAATAGCCATCTTTTCACCAATAAGGGCATTCAGCAAAGTGCTTTTGCCTGCGTTTGGTCTGCCGAAAATATTTACAAAACCCGATTTCATACGTGTAATTTAAACTAAAAAAGCCTCCAACGAGGCTTTTCGATGTTGCGAGGGGGGGGATCGAACCTCCGACCTTCGGGTTATGAGCCCGACGAGCTACCGCTGCTCTACCTCGCGATGTAATGGATTGCAAATATAGAGGTATATGAGTTCTTAACCAAGTTTAAATAGAAGAATATAGATTTTTTTTAAATAATTAATCTGTTTTGAGATGCTTTACAGAAGACGCCCCGCTGCTGCTGATATCAGTGATCAAACCTTCGCCCTTGTAAGAAATACTACTTGCGCCACTGGCTCTTGCCTTTAATTCTTTATTGATAGTTATACGAACGCTTGCAGCCCCGGAAACCCCTGCTTTGCAATAATCAGTTTTAAATTCATAGGCTTTAAAAGAACTGGCTCCGGTGCAATTGATATTGGCATTTATTGCGGTACCCGATAATTTGCATTCCGACGCTCCATTTAAACTGATATCCATATTACTAACAGCAACGTCACCAGTGAAATCACTGGCACCTGACAGTTCTATTTTAAGGTCGGATAGCTTTAGTTTTCCTGTTGTTTTGATGTTACAGGCACCTGATCCTTCGATATGATTCAGGTTTTTAAGGGTAACATAGGCTTTGACCTTGTTGTTGGTCCATCCCTTCCAGCTGAATCCCCTGGTATCGAGATAGATAAAAAGTACTTTATCCCGAACTTCCGTTCTGATCTTTTGAAGTACATCATCGTCAGCAGCACTAACCGCTACAGCCTCTTCATTTCCCTGAGATAAAAAAAGATCTATTGCTCCGGACACTTCCACTTTACTGAAAGCGCTGATTTTTCTCACCTGGGCATTGGCATCATATACAATGTTCTTTTCATTCTGAGAAAATGCCATAGTTGCGGGCAATAAAAACATCAGCAAAAAAATATAGTTTTTCATAATAAGTCCGTTTTCTTCATTAGAACGATTCAGGATAAATAAAGTTACAACTGAAC
>CALPNW020000050.1 GCA_943325035.2 Sphingobacterium thalpophilum
TACCGACCAGTCTGTATTGGCTGCAAGCCCTAACAATAACAAACTGGTATCCTGGATCTGGGATCTGGATACCGGAACTCCACCGGATACATTAACTACTAATGCTCCTTTAACGAAGAGGTATATTACCGAAGGGTCAAAGAACCTTAGCCTGCTGGCAAAAACCAATACAGGTTGTACCAGCGACCCCTTCAAGCCCTTATTTTCTATTAAACCAACACCCATTGCCATTTTTCAAACACCGGAAGTCTGTTTAAATGATGCATTTGCACCATTCAATGATGAAAGTATTATTTCCGATGGAACGGGCGCTTTACTCACCCGTAAATGGACATTCGTATCCGGAACACCAGCTGCTTCTATTCTGAAAAGTCCACAGATCAGGTATCCTGCTCCGGGAGAATATACCGCTGTATTGGAGGTGAAAGCAGCTTCTGGTTGTTCAGCTTTACTAAGTAAACTGTTTTATGTGAACGGGTCTAACCCCATCGCAGGGTTTGATATTGTAAATACGGTACCTATTTGCCAGCCGGCACCTATTCAGATCAAAAACAAATCTGCAGTGGATATCGGAGCAATCACCCGGATTGAGATTTATTGGGATTATGCCAATAATCCTTCGGCGGTAGAAACAGATGAAACCCCAACCCCCGACAAAATTTATCAGCATAACTATACAGATCTTCAGCTGCCCGGTGCACAGAATTACACCATCAGAATGGTGGCTTACTCAGGGGGAGGCAGCTGTGTGAACAGCATAGAAAAAAACATCAGTGTATTTCCAAGACCCAAAGCAGGGTTCATGCCTTCCGTTTCACAGATCTGTGCAGGCGAGTCGGTTGATTTTATTAACCGGAGTAGTGGAGTCTCCAGTGCCCCTTCGTTATTTTCCTGGAATTTTGGTGGCGCGGGCAGGTCCTCTTTACTGAACCCTTCCAAACAATTCCCTGATTCCGGCATTTACAATATCCAGCATTTTTTTGTGAATGCCGATGGATGTATGAGTGATACAGCAAACACCCTGATAACCGTTCACCCTAATCCAAAACTTTACCTGAAAGACCAGATCAGATTGTTTTATGGTTCGTCTGTTACACTGCTGCCGGATTCTTTGTTCGGTAATAATTTATCGTACCTCTGGACACCGCCTAATTTTTTAAGCAGTACTTCGGTAATAAATCCTGTTTGTACTGCAGAGGATGATATCAGCTATACACTCAAAGTAACGGGTACAGGAGGGTGTACCGCTTCAAATCAGATCAGCATTCTGGTTCTTAAGCCGCCTTATCCACCCAATGCGTTTTCTCCGAACGGAGACGGAATCAATGACAGCTGGCAAATTAAATACCTCGACCGCTATCCGGATGCAACCGTTGAAGTGTTCGACCGCTATGGTCAGCGATTGTATTATTCGTTGAATTATACGCTGCCCTGGGATGGAACTTATAATGGGAAACCCTTACCTATAGGAACCTATTACTATGTTATTAATCCCAAAAGCGGCCGTTCTACCCTTAGTGGCTCTGTAACCATTCTTAAGTGATGACCAGCTTTTTATAGTTTGTTTTCGTTTTCAAGCAACAATCGCCGATTTTATTGCATCTTTTAAATGTATTTGACCTACTTGTGTTAATTTACATTTCCAATATTCAATAATAAACGATTTAAAGCCCCCCCTAGCGGTAAATGAAGCGAATCAGATTCGTAACCTGTTTATGGTTATTGTTTATATGTAATGTACTATGTGCTCAGGATTTCTCCAATAAAGGGAAGGAATTCTGGCTGCCTTATCCTGCGCATATAGACGGAACTTCCTCTCGGATGGCGCTTTATATTTCGGCCACCGAAAACACCACCGGTGAAGTACAATTGGATGGTAAAGTCATTCCTTTTACTGTTACCGCTAACCAGGCAACCACCGTTCAAATATCTCCGGTAGCCTATGCTATTTATAATGTACAGGCTGATGGCGTTGGAATTGCCAAAGGTATTAAGGTCATTTCGCTGAAACCGGTAGTGGTTTATGCGCATATATTAAATGCAGCCAGATCAGGTTCTACCCTGGTTTTTCCAACAGCGGTTTTGGGGAAAGAATACATCTCACTCAATTTTACCCAGTCCAGTTCAGCTAATGCTAGGAGCCAGATTGCTGTGGTGGCCACCGAAGACAATACGCTTGTTGAAATAAACCTGAAAGCGGCAAGTTCTGGTGTTCCTTCCAGAGCGGCCAACAGTGCTTACCAGATCAATTTAAACAAAGGCGATGTTTACCAGGTTCAATCATTGTCGGATTTAACGGGGTCTACTATTAAAAGTGTGTCATCCGGAACCACCAGCTGTAAGGCCATTGCAGTATTTACCGGTAGTTCCTGGACCTCCTTCGATTGCGTGGGTGCAAGTGGTGGAGATAATCTGTTTCAACAGGTATTTCCTTCTAAAGCCTGGGGCCGGAATTATATTACTTCTCCGTTTGCCAACCGTCAATCTGATGTTTACCGGATCATTGTCAGAGATCCTGCTACTGTTGTTTATTTCAATGGAACGGCACTAAATAACAGCACACTGATAGCCAATAGTTATTACCAGATAAAGAACAGCCAGGCCAATATCATTACCTCCGATAAGCCCATCCTGGTAGTACAGTATATGACTTCTCAAAGCTGTGATACCAGAAATGTAGGAACTACTATTTCATATCCCGGTGATCCTGAAATCATTACCATCAACCCCCTCGAGCAAACGATCAATAATGTATCGGTTGTGTCTGCCAGAAAAGATCTTACGCCCCCCAATACCAATATTTCGGTTCACTACCTGAATGTGATGATGAAAACGGCCAATACGGGCAGCCTTAAAATTGATGGAGCCGCACCATTAGCACCCTGGATCGTCATTCCCAATTCGGCCTATTCCTATTTGCAGGAAAATGTTACGGCCAGTACACTCATCAATCCAAGTCATAATATTAAAGCAGACAGTGGATTCATCGCTTTGGCTTATGGCATGGGAAGTGTAGAAAGTTATGGGTACAATGCCGGAACCAATATCGTAGATCTGGAACCACCGCTTTCTATTCAGAACCAGTTTCCGGCAAGTAATATTAATTATTCAGCTACCTGCACCAATCTGCCATTTAAAATCAACCTTACGCTTACCTATCAGCCTACCAGAATAGCACTTGACTTCAACGGTGCTACTAATTTAATCAGTGGGCCGGCTTCTTATTCCTACGATCCTTCAAGCCCGGATTCCACTTATATAGCAGACGGTAAAACCCGTTATGTGTACCGTATTGCGCCAACCTATTCATTCAGTACCAGTGGAACTTATCCGGTAAAAATAACCACCACCAGTACACTGGCACAATCTGATGGATGCAGCAACAACGACCAGCAGGAAATTACCGATAACGTAGTGGTGTTGGAAACGCCTGTTGCAGACTTTAAAGTGGTTACAGATGGATGCCTGAATAATGCAGTGAACTTAACAGATCAATCTACCAATGGGGCAGGAGTTCCTATAACCAGATGGCTTTGGGAGTTTTCTGATGGTACCAGTTTAACCGACCAGCATCCTTCAAAATTATTTACAGTGGGAGGCAATTATACGGCCAAATTAACCAGCATCACCGATTACGGATGTTTTGCCACAGCCACCAAGCCGGTTAATATTTCAGCAAAACCGGTTGCTGGTTTTACAGTGCCGTCACTTACCTGCGAAAATACCAATATTTTATTTACAGATATTTCTACTATAGCACCGGGTACATCGGGCAATACAATTTCTAAGTGGAAATGGGACCTCGATAATGGATCAGGACAAACAGAAGAAGTTACTTCAGTTCCCAAAACAGTTAATTACGCTGTATGGGGAACAAAAAATCCATATCTCTTACTGGAATCCAATACCGGTTGTGTGAGTGATACATTCCGTTTAGGAACTCCGTTTCGGATCAATCCTTATCCGGTGATAGGATTTGTGATTCCTGAAGTTTGCCTGGCAGATGCTAATGCGCCCTTTACCGATACCAGTAAAATTGCGGATGGGTCCGAAGCATTATTTACCTATGCCTGGAAATTAAATGACGGTGTAACCCCGATCAGTCCGGCACCAACTCCTGCGCTGAGTAATGCAAAGAATCCATCACCCAAATACAATATTTTTGGTGATTATACGGTCACACTGGCGGTTACTTCTAACAATGGATGTGTAAGTAAATTGAGTAAACCGTTTACAGTGAATGGAAGTATCCCTACACCTTCATTTACGGTTCAGCTGTCTGATCCTTTGTGCAGTAATGATTCTATAAGAATCGTTAATACGTCTACCGTTAATTTCGGAGCAGTAACAAGGCTGGATATTTACTGGGATGCATTAGCTGCGCCAACCATCAAACAACCCGACGAAATCCCTTATGCTTCTAAAGCATATGCAAATAAATATGCCAGTTTTTCCAGTCCTGCAGCAAAAAGCTACACGGTAAAACTAACTGCGTTTTCTGGTCAGTCATCTTCCTGTTCGGGTTCAGTACAAAAAATAGTTACGATCAATAATAGTCCTGCTACTGCATTTACTGACATCCGTGATATCTGTTATGATGCTTCTCCCCGCCAGATCACACAAGGATCTGCTGTTTCTGCATTATCAATATCATCGGCCATCTACTCCGGAAAAGGAATCAGTAGTACTGGGTTACTGGATCCGGTACTTACAGGTGTTGGGAACGATCTTATTAAATACCTGGTTCAGAATTCGGCGGGTTGTAAAGATTCGGCTTATCAGCCAGTTACCGTATGGCCTTCACCTGTTGCCAAGTGGGGCGTATCTGCTGTTTTATGTGAAAAAAATGACCTTGTTTTTACCGATAGTTCTGCTGCAAATTTCAGCAATATTATTTCGCGCAACTGGATTTTCGGAGATGGTACCACTCAAGTAAATACCACTGCTGCATTATTTTTAAAAAAATACGCAGCTGCACAAACCTATACTGCAAGTTTAAAAGTTGCCACAGACAGTGGATGTGTTAGTATGCTGAATCAGCAGACCATCAAAGTAAATCCTTTGCCGGTAGTTGATTACACGCTGCCTTCAATCTGTTTACCCGATGGCAGGGGTACTTTTGTTAACCAGAGTAGTATTGCTGATAATTCAGCATCACTTTTTGGATACACCTGGAATTTTGGGGATCCCAATGATCTTTCCGGCTCTTTGCTCAAAGATCCTACGCACAAATACATTGCACTCGGACCTTACACAACACAGTTAAAAGTGATGTCTAAAGACGGGTGCACCGATTCATTGTCCAAAATACTTACAACGGTTTATCCATGGCCCAAAGCAGCTTTTACCGCTAATCCGGCGGAAGTTTGTATTGGCTCTGTTGTTCAATTCACTGAATCCGGAGATGGGATCACCAGTAATCCGGTAAGCTGGAGCTGGAATCTGGATGAGGGCATGGTATCCAATCTGCAAAATCCTAACAAGCAGTTCAATGATTCCGGGATGTTTACCATTAGTTATTTTTTTACGAATGCACAAGGCTGTGTGAGTGATACACTCAGTAAGAAAATCATTGTTTATCCTTATCCAAAACTTATTCTTGGTCCTAAGATCAACGTACTGGAAGGAGGGTCCTCGGCCATTAAGCCCAAATATGTTTTTGGTAACAATCTCTCATATCTATGGACGCCGCCAACCTATCTGAACAACAACACAGATTCTATTCCGGTTACATCACCACTGGCAGATATCACATACAGGTTGAATTTAACCGGTGATGGCGGATGTGCGGTTTCAGATACTATTCAAATCAAATTGTTGCTGTCTCCGCTTGTGCCCAATGCATTTTCTCCCAATGCAGACGGAATAAATGATTACTGGAGAATAATGTATCTCGAAAGTTACCCGGGAGCAGTTGTAGAAGTTTTTAACCGATACGGACAATCAGTTTTCAGCAGTACAGGTTATTCAGTAGACTGGGATGGAACTTACCAGAGTAAAGCATTGCCAATTGGTACCTATTATTATATCATCAATCCAAAGAACGGACGCAAGATCATATCCGGTTCAGTAACTATAATCCGATAAGAAATGAAGGGAAGGCTATTGATATTATCATGCATATTATTTGAAGGGCTTTTTGCCCAGCAACGGCCATATTATACGCAGTATATTATGAATAGCTATATTATTAACCCTGCAGTAGCCGGCATAGAAAATTACTGGGATGTAAAAGCCAGTCACCGGATGCAATGGGTTGGTTTGCAGGATGCGCCGGTTACTACTTACCTTACCATACATGGTCCGTTAAAAAAGAGTGATTACGATCGTGAATCTCCAACCAGCTTCCGTGCAAGAGGAGAGAACCCAAGAGGAACTGCATTCTGGCGCAATTACCAGTCTGCCGATCCGCATGCCGGGGTAGGGTTTACCGTCATCAACGATAAAACAGGCCCGTTAAATCGCTTTGCTGCTTACGGAACTTATGCATACCATGTAGGACTTTCACCGCAAACCAATTTGTCTGCAGGTATTTCTGTAGGATTCACCAATGTAAGTCTCGATGCATCGAAACTGGACTTTGGAAATATTTCAGTGGATCCTGCAGTTGCCGGAAGTGGAACACTTAACCGTTTAAAACCAGATATCAGCGCAGGTTTGTGGTTGTATTCGAAAGACTATTTTATTGGATTATCTGCCCAGCAAATTGTGCCCCAGAATATTTCTTTCTCCGATAATACCGTTTCGCTTTCTTCCGGAAAACTGATACCGCATTTATTCCTGAGTGCAGGATACCGGATGCAATTGTCTGAAGATATTTCATTTCTGCCCTCTGCATTGATCCGTTATATCAGTCCATTACCAATTGGTGTGGATGTAAATACCAAGTTTCAGTACCAGGACATTTTATGGCTGGGTGCTTCTTACCGGTACAATGATGGCTTTGCTGCAATGGCTGGGGTTAATCTCAATAACTCTATTAATATCGGTTACTCGTATGACATTCAAACCTCCTCGCTAAATACAGTTAGCAGAGGTACACATGAAATACTGATTGGCTTCCTGTTAGGAAACAAATGGGGAGACTGGTGTCCAAGAAATTTGTGGTAAACGGAATAGCCCAGTCTAAAGCGCTTTCAGCATCCAGATATTGCAACCATTGTGACCCGAATTTCCCATGGGTCCGTTCAGGTAAGCAAATCCGAATTTTTCATAAACCTCTACCGCCTTATTGAGTTCAGGCATTGTTTCGAGATAGATCTGTTCAAATCCTTTCTGTTTGGCGATTGCTAAGCAGTGATCAATCATTTTTCTGCCCAATCCCAATCCCCGTGCATCTTTTGATAAATACATTTTTACCAGTTCACAGGTTTTGGAGGGTAATCCTTCTGTAGGATAAATGCCTGCTCCACCTACAATCACATCATCCTTTACTGCAATGAAATAGGCACTTTGTGGCTCCGCGTTAAAGAGTTCATATAAATGATCGGTGCTGGTATCAAAGTAAACAGTACCCGGTACATTGGCACCAAACTCTGTTAGTGCGGTACGAATGATAGCCGCAATTATTGGATTGTCTGCTGGTTGTATTGGTCGGATGGTGATTCCCTGCATGATCTAAGTGTTCTGTCTGAATTTTTTAAATGCATTGATCAGTCCGTTGGTAGAACTGTCATGGTCTGTCACCGGATCATTATCCAGCAGCTCAGGTAATATTTTATTGGCCATTTGTTTTCCCAGTTCAACACCCCACTGATCAAAACTGAAAATATTCCAGATCACTCCCTGCACAAAAATCTTATGCTCGTACAATGCAATCAGCATACCAAGTGTAGACGGATCGATTTGTTTTACCAATATGGAATTGGTTGGTTTATTTCCCTGAAATACTTTGAAAGGGGTGAGTTTGTCTAAATCATCTTCGGTATTATTGGCTTTCATGCCTTCCACTTTTACCGCATTTTCCGACTTGCCATTCATCAGGGCCTCCGTTTGTGCAAAGTAGTTGGAGAGTAATTTTACATGGTGATCTCCCAAAGGGTTGTGACTGATAGCAGGTGCAATAAAATCACAGGGGATCATCAGGGTTCCCTGGTGGATCAGCTGGTAAAATGCATGCTGGCCATTAGTGCCGGGTTCTCCCCATATTACCGGACCGGTAGCATAATTCACCGGGTTGCCATTGCGGTCGATACTTTTACCATTGCTTTCCATATTTCCCTGTTGAAAATAGGCGGCAAAACGGTGCATATACTGATCGTATGGAAGAATGGCTTCGCTCTGAGCACCAAAGAAATTGGTATACCAGATGCCAATCAGTGCCATCAGCACCGGAATATTTTTATCCGATTTTTCGGAGCGGAAATGTTCGTCAGCAATAAATGCGCCTTTCAGTAAAGATTCAAAGTTGCCATACCCGATGGTAAGTGCAATGGATAAGCCAATCGCACTCCATAAAGAATATCTTCCTCCCACCCAATCCCAGAATTCAAACATGTTGGCTTTGTTGATCCCAAATGCAGTTACGGCTGTTTCATTGGTGCTTAATGCCGCAAAATGACTGGCAATATAAGACTCCTCTTTGGCATGTTCCAAAAACCAGGATCTTGCCGTATGTGCATTGGTCATGGTTTCCTGGGTGGTAAATGTTTTAGAGGCAACTAGAAACAGTGTTTCATCCGCTGTAACTTTTTTAAGTGTTTCAGCTATATGTGAGCCATCAATATTACTCACAAAATAAGTAGTAATGCCTTCCACCCAATAGGGTTTCAGTGCTTCGGTAACCATTGCCGGTCCAAGATCACTGCCGCCAATTCCTATATTGACAATGTATTTTATGGGCTTTCCGGTATAACCTTTCCAATGACCATTGTGGATCTGGGAACAGAAATCTTTCATCTGTTCCTGTACTTTCCGGATTCTTGGCATGATGTCTTTTCCTTCTACCAGAATAGGAGTGTCGGAAAAATTTCTAAGTGCAGTATGTAAAACTGCCCTGTGTTCTGTTTCATTGATTTTAATGCCTGCAAAAAGAGCATGAATAGCCTCGTTCAGTTTACATTCTTCTGCCAGTTGTAAAAGTAATTGCAGGGTTTTGGGATTGATGATGTTTTTGGAGTAATCAAATACCATCTGATCCAGGCAAAGGGAGAATTTCTGAAAACGCTCTATGTCGGCAGCAAACAGATCCCGCATATGCTTGCGGCTCATTTCATCTTCATAATGTTTCTTTAATAAAAACCAGGCTTGCGTATTCGTTGGGTTGATTCTAGGTAACATAGTTTTTATTAAAAAGGATCAATTTTTGGGCTATGAAGATACCTATAAGGACTGAATAACCCTAATGGTTTGGGCCACCATTTCCGGACTGATATCGAGGTGAACCACAATCCGCACCACTTTTGGGGTCATGGCAATGGTATGAATGCCTTTTTCCAACAGGGATTTGCTTAATTCAGCTGCTGAGAATCTTCCGCTTACTTCAAAAATAATAATATTGGTTTCTACCGGAAACAGGGCACCCACAAAATCTTTTTGCTGTAAGGCCTCCGCAATTAATTTGGCATGCTGATGGTCTTCCTCTAAACGGGTTACCTGGTTTTGAATGGCATACAATGCGCCGGCAGCTATATAGCCGGCTTGTCGCATTCCGCCACCAAAAGCTTTGCGTATTCTTCTGGCCCTGCGGATGAATTCTTTATTCCCTAACAGCACACTGCCAACCGGAGCGCCCAATCCTTTGCTCAAACAGATTGAAATAGAGTCGAATGTTTTTCCGTAATCGAGCGGGTTGTCTTTTTTGGCTACCAGGGCGTTAAATATCCGTGCACCATCCAGGTGAAGCTTTAATTTATTTTGTAAACAAACCTCTTTAATCGATTGGATATCAACAAATTCATAACAAGATCCACCACCTCGATTGGCTGTATTTTCTAAACTTACCAATGTGCTTACCGGACGGTGAACATCATCCGGATTATTGATGGCAGCCTTTACCTGGTCGGCCTTGAGTCTCCCATAACTGCCTTCGAGCAGTTGAACAGAAGCCCCTGAATTAGAAGCAATCCCACCACCTTCATAAAGATATACATGAGATAATTTATCGCAGATGATTTCATCTCCCGGGCTCGTATGACATTTAATAGCTATTTGATTGGTCATGGTTCCGCTGGGGCAGAATAGACCTGCTTCCATGCCAAAATAGGCTGCACTAAAGCGTTCCAGTTCATTTACCGTGGGGTCTTCGCCAAATACATCATCGCCAACACTGGCGGAGTGCATAGCCAGCAACATGCCTGGTGTTGGCTTTGTAAGGGTATCGGAGCGGAAATCGATCATCATAGCTGCAAAGCTGATCAATTTTTTCTGTATTAAAGCTAAAAATGCGGGCTAAAAATCGTAATTTTGCATGCTTAGATTAGTTTTTGACCATTTTTTTGATTCTAGAATGTGTTTACAATAACAATCAGAGTCTTTTCTCGTTATACTTAAAAGCAATATTCAAACATGAGGCAACTCAAGATCGCTACCCAGATTACCAACAGAGATTCGCAGGCAGTAGAAAAGTATTTACAGGAAATTTCCAAAATCCCGATGATCAACCCCGAAGAGGAAACTACTTTGGCGCAGAAGATTAAAATGGGAGACCAGCGTGCTTTGGATAAACTGGTTCAGGCTAACCTGCGTTTCGTTGTTTCTGTAGCCAAGCAATACCAGCACCAGGGACTTTCTCTCAGTGATCTGATCAATGAGGGTAACCTTGGCCTGATCAAAGCGGCTCAACGATTTGATGAAACAAAAGGTTTCAAATTCATTTCATACGCAGTATGGTGGATACGTCAGTCTATTTTACAGGCATTGGCCGAACAGGGCCGTCTGGTTCGTTTACCACAAAATAAAATTGGTACTTACAATAAAGCCAACAAAGCCTACATGGCATTTGAGCAGGAACATGAGCGTGAGCCATCTACCGAAGAACTGGCTGAGATTCTGGAAATGAGTGAAACAGAAATCAACAATATTTTTCAGAGCAATACCCGTCACACTTCATTGGATGCACCTGTTCACGAGGCAGAAGATGTAGCTATGGGTGATCTGCTGGAAGGTTCTGATGATACCGATGAAGATGTGATGAAAGATTCCCTGAGAGAAGAAATCCGCAGGGTATTAAAATCATTAAGTCCCCGTGAAGCGGAGATCGTTAATGCTTATTTTGGACTGGATGGCGAAAATGGTGTTACCATAGAGCAGATCGGAATGAAATACGATTTAACCAAAGAACGTATCCGTCAGATCAAAGAACGCGCAATCAAGCGTTTACAGAAAGCGCGTTACAGCAATGCATTAAAAGCATATTTAGGTTAATAACCGGGTTATTGGTTGTTACTTTTTATACTATTACAGCGCCTCTGCCAGTCAGGGGCGTTTTTAATTGATCTTTTTTTAAATTGAGTTGTTATAAAATTTATGAAACGCATTAGTCTGATCTTTTTGCTTGCTTTGTTCATTTCGTTTTCGGGATGTGAAAAGGATATCAGTATCACCCCTCCGGAACTGGCACCTAAACTGGTAGTGGATGCCCAGATAGAAAACGGACTGCAGCCTGTGGTGGTTCTATCCAATTCTCTCAACTACTTCAGCACAATTGATACGGCTGAATTGTACGGATCTTTTGTAAAAAATGCCCGGGTAACCATCAATGACGGAACCAAAACCAGTCAGATGAAGTTTTTTGAAGTGAATTTTCCGGGTGGCTTCCGTTATTTTTTTTACACCAATGATCCTGCAAGGCCTGCTGATGCAATCATCGGTGCTTTTGGCAAAACCTACCAGCTGACCATTGAGGTAAATGGCTCAACCTATAAAAGCACTACCCAGATTCCCTTGTTAACCAAAACCATCGATTCTTTATGGTATAAGCCGGTGCCCAACAGACCGCTTACAGATAGTTTTGCGGTATTGTCCGCAAAATTAACCGACCCTCCCGGTCTTGGAAATTATATCCGGTATTTTACCAAAGTAAATAGTCAGGATTATTTGCCGGGGTATAGCAGTGTTTTTGATGATAACGTAATAGACGGTAAAACCTATTCTATAGATATTCCCCGGGGTGCCAATAAAAACCAGGTGATCGACAGAGCGAATTTCGGTTTTTTTAAAAAGGGAGATACCATCACCGTTAAGTACAGTAATATCACTAAAGCCACTTATGATTTTTGGCGTACCTGGGAATATACCTATCAGTCTATTGGTAATCCGTTTTCTTCACCTGGCGTAGTTACAGGTAATATCAGTGACGGAGCTTTGGGTGCTTTTTGTGGATATGCCTCCCAGATTAAAAGAATTGTTATCCCCAAATAAGGAAAGCCAACCAAAAACATACGGTGTTATAAGCGTTGAATGATACATTTGTTATACTAAAAAACAGTAAAATGGAACAAGAAGCAATAGAGAAAGTACATGTGTTGATTATAGGATCAGGACCTGCCGGTTATACAGCGGCAATATATGCAGCAAGGGCAAACATGAAGCCATTGCTTTATCAGGGTATTCAGCCGGGTGGTCAGTTGACCATAACCACTGAGGTGGAAAATTATCCGGGTTATCCGGATGGAATTCAGGGTCCTGAAATGATGGTTAATTTTGAAAAGCAAGCGGCCAGAATGGGTACGGATATCCGTTACGGTTTAGCCTCCAAGGTAGATTTCAGTTCGCAGCCCTTTAAGGTTTGGATTGATGAAGAGAAAGAAATTCATGCAGATTCAGTAATCATTTGTACAGGAGCTTCTGCCAAATGGCTGGGTTTGGAGAGCGAACAGAAACTGAATGGTTTTGGGGTAAGCGCCTGTGCAGTTTGTGATGGATTTTTCTTTCGCGGAAAAGAAGTTGCTATTGTTGGAGCCGGAGATACAGCTGCTGAAGAAGCGGTTTACCTTTCTAAGTTATGTACAACGGTACACATGTTTGTAAGGAAAGAAAAAATGCGTGCCAGTAAAGTGATGCAGGATAGGGTTTTAAATACGCCCAATATCAAAATGTATTTCAATACTGATACCGATGAAATTCTGGGGGATAAAAAAGTAGAAGCCGTTCGGATCTCCAACAACAAGACAAAAGAAATTCAGGAAATTCCAATCAGTGGTTTCTTTGTAGCTATCGGACACCAACCCAACAGTGATATATTTAAAGGTTGGTTGGATATGGATGAAACAGGTTACATCACCACACAGCCCGGAACCACTAAAACCAATATCGAAGGGGTTTTTGCAGCAGGAGACGTTCAGGATAAGCACTATCGCCAGGCAGTTACTGCAGCAGGTAGCGGCTGTATGGCGGCATTGGATGCAGAAAGATACCTCACCGCTAAAGGAATTGCATAATGATGATGCAGATACATTTGCATGGGCTTAAATTCTTTGCTTTTCACGGATTTTTTGATGAAGAGCGGAAGCTGGGTAATCATTTTGAAGTAAATGCAGACATCAGCTATGTTCCCTCCTTAATACCGGTAAAGCATATTGAACAAACGATCAACTATGTAAACGTATTCGGGCTGATCGAAAAAAGAATGGCGGTGCCAACTCCATTGCTGGAAACGATTGCTACTGAAATTGCCGTTGCCGTTCTTGCTGATTTCCCACTTGCAGAAAGCGTGTCTTTAACTATTCACAAGCTTACCCCACCCATAATAAACTTTCAGGGAAAAGTAGGTGTGTCCTTTACATTAAACCGAAGCTAAAATGAAAAGAGTATTCCGATTCTTTTTTACCGGCGTGTTTTTACTTTGGCTGTCAATAGTACTTGCACAGGATATTACTATTCAGTACAAGGAAGCCGAAAATCTGGAAAAGCAATTTAAAGAGCCGGAAGCACTCGAGAAATACAAGCAGATCCTGATCAGTGCGCCGTTTAACATGAAAGCACTCATCAAAGCAGCTGAACTGAATGTATTGCTGGGAGGAAAGGAGAAGGATAAAAACAATAAGCGTTTATTCTTTGAAACGGCTATGATGTATGCTAAACGTGCCATGGAAGCAGATGCAAAAAGTGCAGATGCTAATTATGCCATGTCGATGGTTTCCGGCAAACAAACCGATATAGAAACAGATAATAAAAAGATAGTAGCGCTGGTAAAAGACGTAAAAGTATATGCGGAAAATGCCATTGCCATCAACCCAAACCATGCTAAAGCCAATTACTCACTTGGTAAATGGAATTATGAAATGGTCATGCTGTCTGGGGTTAAAAAAATAGCAGTAAAGCTATTTTACGGAGGTCTGCCGGATGGTGATCTGGATAAAGCGATTCTTTACATGGAAAAATGTAAAGCACTGGAACCTTATTTTATTCCGAACTTTTTAGACTTAGGTAAAGCTTATATCGAAAATCACCAGCCCGCAAAAGCTACTGAAGTATTGGGCAGACTGGTTAAATTACCTACCCGGAATTCTGGTGATATTCCCATGAAAGCAGAAGGGATGAAATTACTTGAATCATTACAATAAAATCAACCATATGGAACTAGTAGCATTATTTCAGCAGGCAGTCGCCAACAGTAAAACACTTTCTGAAAAGCCAGACAATGAAACTTTGTTAAAGTTGTATTCTTTGTTCAAACAGGCTACAGAAGGAGACAACCATGAATCAGGTCCGGCCAACGCCTTTGATTTTGTAGCTAAGTTTAAACACGAAGCATGGGCTAAATTAAATGGACTTACCAAAGAGGATGCCATGCAACAATACATTGATCTGGTAACAACGTTAAAAGGTTAGATCACTAGCTTTTTCCATCGGTTACTATTGATGTACCAAAAGGACGGAATCAGCATTACCGACCAGTAAAGCCATTCACTGGCCCAACCCCAGGTAATAGGCATCTTGAGTTTTTCGAGCACAACATATACGTAGACAATATAAAAAACGATGGTGGCGGCTTCCGTGTACAGGTTCATTTTAGAATTACCTGTACCGGTAACTGCATTTACCCAAACCACCGCTACAGACATCAGTATCATGGCTACTGAAACAATCCGCATGACCGGAATAGCTTCGGTAATGAACTCTTCGCCCTGCCCGTAAATTCCCAGAAAAGTTCTGGGTGAAATATTCAGGATCACAAATACGCAAAGTGCAAATCCAACACTCCATTTCAGGATTCTGTATATCAGCGGAAGTACTTCCTCTTTTTTTCCTTGTCCTATAACATTACTGACCATGGTATTGGTGGTGGCCGCAAATGCCCAGGTGAAACAACCAAAAAAGCCAAACAGGTTTCGCATGGTATTGGAAATAGCCAGATCTCTTGCTCCATGATGCTCTATCAGAATATAAAAATATTCCCAGCTCATGATACTGATGGCGTGCTGAAGGATCAGCGGATACGATTGGGTAAGAATGAGTTGAGTATATTTTTTCTGGTAGGTTACTTTTTTAAATAACTGCAGTTGCTTACTGATCCCAATTCCTTTAATAACGGCAAAAACAGCAATCAAACCGGCTATTTCCGCAATGATGGAAGCATAGGCAGCACCGTTGAATCCCAGCCGGGGTAAACCCAGTTTGCCATAGATGAACCCATAATCCAGCACAATATTGGTGATGGCTTCCGTAGCAGTTCCAAGGATCAGGTATTTGCTTTGGTTGGTACCTACCAGCAACGCATTGCGCATCTGATA
>CALPNW020000051.1 GCA_943325035.2 Sphingobacterium thalpophilum
ATATTACACGCAGAACCTCAGTTATCTGCTCACGCCAGAAAAAAGAATGGGGCTTCAGCTGTTTCTGGAAAAATTGAAGCAACTATAAAAGTACCAAACCATGAACGGGATCAGTGTAATTACCATTTGTTTTAATAATCTCCATGATCTGCAGAAGACCTGTGCATCCATAGATAAACAAACGGTACAACCCGCCGAGCATCTGATCATTAATGGTTCTTCTTCTTCAGCCATTGCAGAATGGCTGCAAAACAGCGAGCAGCCTCTTTACAGAAAATGGATCAATGAAAGCGATCAGGGAATTGCCGATGCATTCAACAAAGGTATTCGTCGTGCCAGTCATACGGTGATTCATTTACTGCATGCCGGTGATACCTATGCATCCGGTAATGTGATTGAAATAGTAGCGCAATATTTTGACAGTCATCCGGATATACAGTGGGTCAGTGGAAATATCCGTTTGGTAAGAGGTGGGGAGATGGTTGTTGTTGGAAAGCCTTTCAGTAAAAATAAACTCTACCGGGGCATGCGCAGTGTAGCCCATCCAACCTGGTTTGTAAAAAAGGAAGTTTACAACAGGGTCGGTCTGTTCCGGCTGGATGTAAAAATAGGAATGGACTATGACCTGATGTGCCGGATCAAAGATGAACCCTATGGGTATATCAATGAAACCATTGCTTTGTTTGATGATACGGGAATCAGCACTACCAATTATCTGGATTCACTTAAAGAGAATGTGCTTATTTACGAGTCGTATGCCGGCTTCTCCCTGCCCTGCAGGTTATGGCAGTTCCGGTTAAAACTATTGCACTTACTATTGGAAACTTCTCTGGGGAAATGGCTGTTTCGGCTTAAAAAAAAGCTGGGATGGACTAACCTGTAACGGGCTATTTTTAAGCTTTAATATTTAACCGCAGATCTGCCTGTTTCGTCCATTCTGTGCAGCATTAATATAATTCCATTATTACTCAGGTATTCATCAACGGCTTTACGGGAGCCCTGCCAGAATCCATAATCATCTACAATTAAAATGCCCTTAGACACCAGTTTAGGATAAAGGTGTTCCAGTTCGTGTCTGGTAGATTCGTACCAGTCTGTATCCAGGCGTAGCAAAGCAATTTCTCCGGAAATGGTTGCTGGGATGGTCTTTAACACGTCTCCTTCAACAAAATGAATCAGGTTCGCCGGATAGCCGGTGCGGGCAATATTGGTTTTTACTTCATCCAGTCCGGAGTAAGCCCATACTACACTTTCGGTTTTAATGGAGGCATCCTGTGAAAGCTGGCTGGCGGCATCTCTGTTGAGCTGGTCTACATCATTTTCTGTTGGTGCTGTCATGCCGGAATAGGTATCGTAGAGGTATAAGTTTCTATTGGTCACTCCCAGACTTTTCAGCGTTTCAGCAACCGCCATCATACTGCCACCTTTCCATACACCGCATTCTACAAAATCACCCGGAATATGGTTACTGATTACATATTTAACAGCTTCAATGAGTCCGAACAAACGTTCATCACTGGTCATGGTATACGGCCGCACTTTGCGGATAATCTCTTTATGAAGGTCTTCAAAATCTCCGGGGAATACCTGTTCTTTAATATCTAGTCCGAATAATGCTTTAAATGCTTTAACTGGTTTGAATTTCATGGCAGTTTTATAAATGTGTTTGGATCAGTTGTATAATTTTTTCGGGTTGAACGGATTCGTATGGAATGTTAACAGTAAACTCATATTTTGATAAAACCAAAACAGGGTCATTTAATTCGGCTTCCACCTGATCCGGATAAGCCGCAAAGAAACGATTATTCAGGTTAACAGGGTAGGGTGCAAAGCGTTTGTACTGAGATCCGTTGAAAATCCCGAAAACAGTACATCCTACCGCGGCCGCCAGATGAACAGAACCCGTATCTACAGATAACAGACATTTTGCAAGGGCCAGTACAGATAGCATTTCCGGCAAGCTGGTTTCGCCGGTCAGATTGATCACCGGATACTGGTATTGCTTTTCAAATTCATCGGTAAACGGTTGATCTGCTGTGGATCCGCATAGTACAGCTGTAAGCTGGTACTGGTCATATAAGTAATTGCTGACTGTTATAAAATACTTGACTGGCCAGCGCCTTTTTTCACTTCTTGAACCGGGGAAAACCACAAAATAGCCGGCAGTGGAGGGTTTAGTGTCCGGGCCCGAAAGGTTAGTATGAACGGTTTCGCTATTGATCAGCTTAGCGGGTAAAGCGGGTAACAACACTTTACTGATGCAGGTGTCTCTAACCAAAGATGCCTCTCCGGTAATAAATCCGGTAAACAGCTTATTTCTGTAAAACTCAAATAAAGGTTTTTCTGGGATATCGAAAATACGGGTATACAGGTTTTTGTCGTAGCCTCTTTCATAAGGCTTAACCGCTTCCGGGTTAGCTTTCATGCCTATCCGGTGTATTGCTTTTGCCGCCCGTACAATAGCGTCATCATTCCGTTTATCTCTCGAAAAAATGGGGTTAATCACCGTTTCATAAGATGCGGCATGAATTTGCCTCAGCAGCCGGTAACGATACAGCAGGCTTTTTTTAAATGCAATTTTATTCATCCAGATGGTCTGGTCTGCCGAAGTATCATCAAGCAGGGTATAAATGCTTTTAAAGCTGCTATTTCCTAAAAAATGTACCTCATAGTTTTTGTGCCTGTATGCTGCTGCAATTTCCGGAAGAAACTTACGCCATAACAGGTAGTCGCCGATTTCATCGGTTCGGAGGATCAGCAGTTTCCGGGACGGTTTTTTACGGCCACCCAGGCGGGCCAGCATTAAAACGGTGTCGTATAAAATTCCCTTTAATCGATTCAACATGCTTCAAAACGCTTTATCTTGCTGCCAGTAACGCTGTATTTAATTAATTATGGTACCTGAAAATTTTAATCCTTCTATAGGTCATCCACTGTATTACATCCGTAAAGGCCTGTATAGCAAAATTAGTTTATACGCGCCACAATTAAAAGGTCAATTAATGGATTTTGGTTGTGGGGAAAAACCCTACCAATCCCTTTTTACCAATGTTCAGGGATATACAGGGGTGGATTATGACAGCGAGGGGCACAGTCATGCCAACGAAAATATAGATGTGTATTATGACGGCGTAACATTGCCATTTGAGCCGGCCCGCTTTGATTCCATTTTCAGCAGTGAAGTGTTTGAACATGTTTTTACATTGCAACAGATATTACCCGAACTAAACAGGGTACTGAAGCCGGGGGGGAAAATGCTCATTACCTGCCCGTTTGCCTGGGAAGAACATGAAGTGCCTGCAGACTACGCACGATATACCCGATTTGCACTGAAAGATATGCTGGAGAAAAACGGATTTAAGGTGCTGGTATCCGATAAAAGTGGAAATTTTATGACCACTTTGCACCAGCTGTTTGTTGTATATATCAACGACCAGTGGCTTCACCGGGTATTCTTTTTCTCAAAGTTCAGCTTCTTTAAAAAATTAGTGCGCCAGGTGCTGGTTCCGCTATTAAATATTGCGTTCTATATTACAAAACCTGTTTGGCCGGAATCGGATTCTCTCTATTTAAATACCATTATTGTAGCAGAAAAATGTTCGTGAAGAAAATTTTATATACAGTTTGTTCGGCCAATCATCTGGCACATTGTAAAACAATGGCTGATTCATTTGCATTGCACAATCCCGGTTATACTATTGTGATTGCTCTGGCAGATGAAATTGCCGGAAGATTTTCTGTGGATGCATTTGCTCCTTATACCATACTTGAAACGGGTAAAATAGGAATAAGCGGATTTGATGAAATGGCGGCAAGGTATACAGTGATAGAACTGAACTGTGCCATGAAAGCCTTTGTTGCTCAACACATTCTCGATACCTTTCACCCCGATATTTTATTGTACCTGGATGCTGATATTCTGGTTCTCCATTCATTTGATCTGGTGGAACAGGAAATGCTGAACCACGATTTGCTGATTACACCGCATATTACAAAGCCATATCCCGATCAGGAACTATTGCCCAGGGAAAGGGATACACTCAGGTCTGGCGTTTACAATGCGGGGTTTCTTGCTATGAAACCCGGTGCAGTTACCACTGCATTTTTACAGTGGTGGGCACAGCACATGCGTACTGAATGTTATTATAATTTTTCCGAAGGAATGGGCGTAGATCAGGTATGGATTAACCTGGTACCTCTTTTATTCAAGACAACCGGCATTTTTACCCATGCAGGCGCCAATGTGGCTTATTGGAATTTACATGAAAGAACAATTACTGCCGAAGAGGGTGTGTATAAGGTGAACGGAACTGAACCGCTCCTGTTTCTTCACATCAGCGGATATTCTTTCGAAAAGCCAACTGTACTTTCCAGACACCAGAACAGGTATGAGCTGCACCAGTTTCCTGTACTGCAAGAACTGCTGGACCGATACCGCAATGCAGTAATCAGCAACGGATATGAAATATTTATTCAGTTGGAATGTGTATATGCACGTAAAAAGAAAAAATCAACAGGCCTGATGAAATCAGTTAACCAGCTGCTTCGCCCACTTGGCGTTAAGATTGCAGATATTTAATGATCCTGAACAGTTTTGCCTGTTCGGATGATCACATTTTTCTTTTTGGCATTCTTTTTTTCGAATTCAAGTATTTCTTTTGTTTTGGGTTTTACAGTAGAAATACTGTCCCTTTTTTGCAGGGCACCCGGCTTTATTACATCAGGTACCAAGCTGCTATTATCGTCAGGTTGCTTTAGTTGATCCATGAAGTATTCCTGTGTTTCAACTAAAATGCCGGTACGCGGGTTATAATACTTCCAGATACCATGTTTAAGAGAGGATCCATCTGTTTTTACGATAACTGTTTCGTATTTATTCGGGTCTTTCAGGTCCTGAACATCCAGTGTGTCATAAGATTTGTCGGGATTTATCGCTCTCCAGCTTTCTTCATGCTCCAGGCCGTCGATCTTAAAATAAAAACACCTGCCGTTTTTGTTTCCCCATTTGAAATTCTCCTGAGTCATCAGATCTCCCATCAGGTTAAAACTTCGCCACATTCCCTCTTTCCGGCCGTGTTTATAAACACCTTCTTCCTCATAACCTGGTTCGCCACGTAGTTTGGGCATTTGAACCAGCCATTTCCCCTGTTTCATTCCTTTCATATCCACGCAATTGAGCGTATCTCCACCAGATGCCAATTTATAGGTAGCACACTGGCTATTGGCACTAAGTGCAAGAAAAATGAACAACGGTATCAAAAGGAACTGCATATTACTTACATTCGGTAACCAAAAATACAAAACTGTTATGAGAAAATTGTTGTCTTTAATATTAGTTGTTTCCTGCTTTCAGTTGCAGGCACAGGTAAAGCCTACTTCGGCAGCCGATCGTTTAAAGAGTATTGATCAGCGGAAAATTTTAAACAAGCAGTCGCTATTGAATAATACCGCATTCCGGAACATCGGACCAAGTATAATGAGCGGAAGAGTGGTGGATATAGAGGTGAATCCGGCCGATCCAACTGAATTTTACGTGGCATATGCCACCGGAGGCTTATGGTATTCTGTGAACAACGGACAAAGTTTCGTGCCGGTTTTTGATTCGGCAGATATTATCACCATTGGAGATTTTGCGGTGAACTGGAAAAGCAGAACTATCTGGGTAGGAACCGGTGAGGTAAATAGCAGCCGTTCTACCTATGCAGGGTTGGGCGTATATAAATCCGGGGATAACGGTAAAAGCTGGGAATACCTGGGTTTACCTGAAAGCCATCACATAGGGAAAGTACAATTACATCCTTCTGATCCAAATACAGCATGGGTTGCAGCGCTTGGGCATTTATATTCACCGAGTAAAGACCGGGGAATATTCAAAACCACAGACGGAGGCAAAACCTGGAAACATACTTTGTTCATCGATGAAAATACAGGAGGGGTTGATCTGGATATCAATCCAATCAATCCAAATGAAGTGTATGCGGCCATGTGGTACAAAACCAGAAAAGCCTGGAATTTTGAGGAAAGTGGCAAAACCAGTGGTATCTATAAAAGTACCAATGGCGGAGATAACTGGGAATTGGTATCTGCACCGGAAAGTGGTTTTCCTGCAGGTGATGGGGTTGGAAGAATCGGTTTGGCAGTATATCCAAAAAATCCGGCAATCATTTATGCTGTAGTAGATAATAATGGAAGACAAAACGACACCGCAGCAAAAAAATTACAGGATACAAGCAGGTATGTACTGCGTGATTTTAAGGACCTCACCAAAGAATCATTTCTGGCGCTCGACGACAAAAAAATGAGCGCATTCATTGGCTCACCCCGTAATGGTATACCTGCAAAGTATACGGTAGCATCCATAAAGGAAATGGTGAAAACCGATCAGCTAGCCCCTTCTGCAATCTGGGATTTCCTTTTTGATGCCAATACCGCTTTATTTGAAACACCTATCATTGGCTGTGAACTGTATCGCAGTGATGACGCTGGTAAAAGCTGGCATAAAACCAATAAAGCACCTATTCAGATCTACAGTACGTATGGATATTATTTTGGAAAAGTATTTGTAAGTCCTGTAAACGAGAATAAACTGGTGCTTACCGGGGTAGATGTGATCATGAGTACCGATGGTGGTGTTAGCTTTAAATCTATTGCAAAAGAAAATGTGCACTCCGATCACCATGTGATCTGGATGGACCCTAATAAAGACAACCATATTTTTAATGGCAATGATGGTGGACTCAACATCAGCTACGACAATGGTGAGCATTGGTTTAAAGCCAATACGCCGCCCGTTGGACAGTTCTATGCGATAGCTGTTGATATGGCCAAGCCATATAATGTATACGGTGGTTTGCAAGACAATGGCACCTGGTTTGCTCCCAGCACTACCAAAGAAAATTATGACTGGTACGACAGCGGAGAGAATCCATTCAAAGGAATCAATGGTGGAGACGGCATGCAGGTTCAGGTAGACTGGAGAGATAATAAAACAGTTTACAGCGGATCTCAGTTTGGTGCATACAACAGACAGGTAATAGGAGCTCCGGGTAACCCGCGTGAAAGATTCAAATCGATCCGTCCGGCCCGCGATCTCGGACAACCATCCCTCAGGTATAACTGGCAAACCCCAATTCTGGTGAGCCGTCATAACCAGGATGTATTTTATTATGGAAGTAATAAATTTCACCGTTCTTTCAGCAAAGGAGACAGCCTGGTAACTTTGAGTAATGACTTAACCACTAATCCTGCTCAGGGCGATGTGCCATTTGGTACATTAAGTGCTATGAGTGAAAGTCCATTAAGGTTTGGATTGATTTATACCGGATCTGATGATGGTAATATTCATGTTACAAAAGATGGTGGATACAGCTGGACTTTACTGAACAATAAACTTTTTCCTAAAGGATTGTATGTAACCAGAGTTACTGCAAGTGCGTTTAAAGAGGGCAGGGTTTATCTGAGTCTGAACGGTTACCGCAATGATCATTTTTCTTCCTACGTATACAGAAGCGAAGATTATGGTGCAACATGGAGCCAGATCGCAAAAGACCTTCCTGCAGAGCCGGTGAATGTGGTTAAGGAAGACCTGACCAATGAGAATGTCATTTATATTGGAACCGATGGTGGTTTGTATGTTAGTATTGATGGAGGGAATACCAGTATGATGTGGAGCAAGGGATTGCCTTATAGTATTCCAGTTCATGATATCGTGATTCACCCGAGAGACAATGAAATTGTGCTGGGCACTCATGGCAGAAGCATTTACATCGGTAACTTATCTGAAATTCAGAAGCTGGTGAAAGATCCGGCCTATAAAGCTAAAAGAGAAGCAGAAGTAAATAAGTAAGGAGCGCTTTACGTTATACTTTACGTTCTTCTTACTATCCAAAGGTCTTGGCCACCCAGTAAAGCTGGGTGGCTTTTTCCATTGTAGTATTCCAGTACACTGAAAATATTTTCCAGTTCCTGTTTAAAATGGGGTGCATGATGATAGGTACTCATCATGCGGTGACCGTCTTCCTGATATGGATTGGAAAAAGCAGCTGAACGAATAAGATTTTTTAACTGAGCCGGGTTGAGTTGATGATAATAGGATTCACCCTGTGTAGATAAGATCAAGATGCCACCGGGTTTTAAAATCCGGTGCAATTCTTTCAGCCAGTGTAATTGACTTGCTGCATCTATATGTGTTAAAACAGACAATCCGTAAATGCCATCGAATTGCTGGTTTGCATAAGGAAGGGTATTGCCAGTAATGGCACTGAATGCAATTGCGGGGTGATGCGATTTGTTCCAGTGGATGCGGGTTGAATTGATATCGCAACCAAAATAGTTGCCACCGGGTAAAGTCTCCGGAAGAAACTGTACAACCCTTGCTAAGCCACAACCCCAGTCTAGAATAGCCGGTGCTGCCATTAATTGGTGCTGTTGAAAATAGCCGGCCATTTCTGTTGCGGCTTTTTTCCCGTCATCAAAAAACAGCCGGTAGTTCAGCCGGAATGTTTCAAATAATTCCCTGTTGGGCGGAATGGGAAGGGTAGGGTGCTGTTTTCTGAAACGATTGTTTGTGTAGAAGAAAAACAAAAACTGCCGGCTGAATTGAATCTCAGCCAGCAGTTTTGTTAGTCCCGATCGGGTAAAGAAATATTTAAAGTATTTTTTCAACTATTATTTCTGTGGGTACAACACGGCATTGATGATATTCTTGCCATCAAATAAGGTGTTGGCTGTTTTTTTAAGGTCTTCTACTGTAATAGCATTGATGATTTTATCATGGTCCGCTATACGCTGAGGGCTGTTCTCATTAAAGTATACACCCTGCAACAGGCCACTCCAGTAGCGGTTGTCTTTCATATTGGTGAGGTGCTTTTCCAGAATTCCTTTCTTTACTTTATCGAGGTCTTTCTGTTCAGGTCCGTTTGCCTTTATTTTTTCGATCTCTTCAGCTGCTGCTTTCTTTAGTTTCTCTACATTTTCAGGTCCGCATGGAAGCTGTAATGCAAGGGTATAACTCTGGGAAGGATATTTAGAAACTGATCCGCCAATTCCACCACCATATATTCCACCAATCTTCTCTCTTAATTCTTCAATGATTTTGATGTTCAATACTTCATTCAGCATCTCTGTTTTTAACGCCAGGTCTTCTGAATAATCAACCTCTCCCGAAAATACATTAAAAATAAAGCTCTTGGCTTCTTTGCCTTTATAGAAACTGATGTCTTTCACTCCTTTTACAATCCGTAAACCATTGTCGTAAATAACGCCTGTTTTTCCTTTAGTGGGCAAGCCGCCAATATAGGTAGCCAGCAATGGTTTAATAGCTTCTGCATCTACGTTTCCAACCAGTATAAATGTAAAGTCATTGGCATCATTGGTAAGCTCTTTAAAGATGGCAATCGATCTGTCTAAATTGATCGCATCAAAATCCGCAGCATTGGGAACTGCAGATGGTGCCAGTGGATTACCGGCATATAATACTTTGTAAACAGAATCTATAAACGCGGTGGTAGGGTCGGCCATCATAAACTGTACCTGACTCTTTTGCTTTTCTTTCCAGCCATTGAACAATGCTTCGTCTTTTCTTACTCCCGTAAAGTTCAGGTACATCATCTGAAACATAGACTCTGCATCTTTAATAGTACTGTTCCCGTTTACCCTTGCGCTTAATGCGTTTACACTTACACTTGCATTCGCAATTTTTCCGGCCATGAATTTGCGCAGATCAACAGGGCTGAAATCTCCAATCCCCATTTGCTGAACAGCAGAGGTAGCATAGTTGGCGCTGAATTTATCTTCTACGCCATAAACACTGGTGCCTCCCTTTCTAAACCCGGTTAAAATAATTTCATCCTGTTTAAAGCTGGTGTTTTTTATTATTACTTTAGTACCATTGCTGTATTGCAATTCAGTAACCCCCAGTAATTCATTTTTAGTTTCTTTTACCAGTTTTCCGGGAGCAGGTATTGATTTAAGTAAACTGGCAGCCAGTGCTTTTTCTTCATAGGCTTTGATCGGAGCTTTGCTGATATTATCTACAGCCGCCAATAAGGTTGTTTTTGTAGGCAAAGCCAATTCGGCCTTTTCAGGTCCCTGAATACTTACGAACACTTTTTCCTGTTTCTTTAATTCATTGGCCAGCGCATTAACTTCTTCCAGTTTAATGCCAGGCATCAATTCATTGGTATAGCTGAATTCAACTTCAATACCCGGGGATGGTTCCTGCTGCAAAAAATGCTGAATATACTCCTCTACAAAAAGAGTGGATTCGGTTTTGTTTCTGTTATTGTATACTCTTTCAATACCGGCAAGCTGCTGTTTTTTTGCACGGTCCAGTTCACCCTGCGTAAATCCGAATTTCTTTACACGTTCTATTTCGGTAAGTATGGCGTTCAACGCTGTATCAACTCCCTTTTTTCCTGCAATGGCAAAACTGTTGAATGCTTCGTACCCTCTGGCATAGGAACCAAAATTACCTCCTGCATAAGTAAAAGGAGGGGTAGCGCTCTGGGCCAGTTCGTTCATCCGCTGATTAAGCAATGAGGTAAACAGGTTTTTGATCGCATCTTTCCGGTAGTCGTTGATGGTTATGGACGGTGTGGTTTTAACCGTGGAATAATTCAGTTCAACCTGGAAATTGGTAGCTTCTTTGTCGGTAACTACCATTGCTTCGCTTTTGGCTCTGGAAGGAACACTCGCACTGAAACGTGGTCTTGGTTTTGCCGGGTTCTTTAATCCGCCAAAATACTGTTGAATCAGTTTTTCTGTTTCAGCGGCATCAATATCACCAACTACAATCACTGCCATCAGATCCGGACGGTACCAGTCATGGTAAAAGCGTTTGATAGCATCATATTTAAAGGATTTCAACAGGCTGTCTTTTCCAATTGGCAAACGAAGGGCATATCTCGAACCTTCGTATTGCTTTGGATATATTTTTCTGAACATTCTGTCTTCTGCGCCTTTGCCCATCCGGCTTTCTTCGAGCACTACACTGCGTTCTTCGTCTATCTGTTTGTTGTCGAATGTTAAGCCGGATGCCCAGTCCTGTAAAACCTGCAGGCCCCTTTTATAGTTGGTAGAATCGGTTAAAGGAATCGGAAGAATGTATACCGTTTCATCAAAGCCGGTATAGGCATTTAAGTCTGCACCAAATTCAACCCCGATAGACTGTAAAAAATTTACGAGTTCGTTTTTTTTGAAATTTTTAGTGCCGTTAAAAGCCATATGCTCGGTAAAGTGAGCAAGACCCTGCTGGTCATTGTCTTCCAGAATAGACCCTGCATTTATTACCAGTCTCAGCTCCACTTTTTTCTCCGGCTTTTGGTTGGGCCGTATATAATAGGTTAGTCCGTTGGCCAGTTTGCCAACCCTAACTTTAGCATCAAATGGAATTTTGGTTGTCAGATTTAACTGAGCGCTGCCTGTAAACAGCACTAACAACCCTAGTGTAAAAAGAACAATTTGTTTTTTCATGATTTTATTTTTCATTTATTGGTACCACAAACATTTTAATGATCAATAGAGTGCCGGCTTCCGGTAAATCAGCAGCAGGTAACAAATATCGGTTATTGTAAAACTTCTGTTATCGGTTTGCCGATATTTCCGCTTGGCATCTGAATATGAAGCAGGGCGGCAAGCGTAGACGCGATATCATGCATATAAACTTCTCTGTTCAGACTACCCTTTTTAATACCCCAGCCATACCAGAGTAAAGGAATATGCGCATCATAAGGATACCATAAACCATGCGTGGTTCCTGTTGCGCCGCCATCAATGTAGCCAGGTTTTAAAACAATCTGAACATCTCCGTTTCGATTGTAATAAAATCCATTGGCCAGTTTTTCCCTTAATACCTGTGGCATTGGAGTAGTTAAAATTTCAGCAGTTGCAAAGGCATTGGAAACGGCCTCCAGCTTTTTTAAACTGGAAACAACATATCTGATCATTCCTGCTTTGTCTGCCTTTGTACTGTCTAATTTTTCGCGGTTAAAATGTACCTGATAATTGAACAGGCTTAAAACGGCATTGTCTACTCCGAATTTTTCTTTGAGACCGGCATTTAAACCTGTAATGATGTCCTTGTCATTAATGGTTCCTGCAGGCAATTTATTTTCTTTCATAAAGCCCGGCACATGTGCTACTGCATGATCCGCACTCAGAAAAGAAGTGTATTTACCTTTTCCAACCGTGGCATCCAGAAAATCAAATAATTTACCCAGTTCTTCATCTAAACGAACATAGTCATCTACCATTTCCCATGAATTTGGCCCAAATGAATGACCTATATAGTCTGGTGAAGAAAAACTTACCGCTAAAAAATCAGTGATCTCATCCTTGCCCATGCCTTCCGCCAGAACAGCGGCTTTCGCCATTTCAGCTGTGATGGTATTGCCGTGAGGAGAGGAAGACAGTTTGCCGAAACCTTCATTGGCCGTTCTCTTTAAATCATAGGGCATTTTAGGTTGGTTCTTACCAAAAGGAGTAGCCTCGTAGGGCTTTTCGTCTGCCGTTGCATATTGCAGGTAAACCTCGTCTTTAAGCGCTTTTTGCCATCCAAGGTTGAGCAGGGAGTCGGGTAATTTCCGGTTGTTGAATTGATTCACCCAATCAGGCAACTGGTTGGTATAGTAGGAACTTGTAATAAAATAGCCGCTTTTAGCATCAAACCAATAAGCTCCATTGGCACTATGACCCGCAGGTAGAATTGCACCTCTGTCTTTAATGGCAATTCCGATGACCTTACTTTTAAAATTGGTTGCCAGACGAAGTTCATCTGTAATAGAAGTGGTCAGCATGTTTTTGGGACTCATCTGCCCGTCACTTGAACCTGCAGATCCTACACCATTTACTGATTTATCTTCGGTACAATAGGTGTTTCTGTTCAACTGACCGTCCCACCAGTTATTCCCAGTTATGCCATGTATGGCCGGTACAGATCCGGTATAAATGCCGGCGTGCCCGCAGGCTGTTATAGAAGGGGTATAGCCAATCTGCGTATTGTCGCAACTGAAACCTTCCTGCATCATTCTTTTAAAACCACCGTTGGCTTTAAATAACGGTGCAAACCGATACAGGTAATCCCATCTCATCTGGTCTATCACAATGCCTACTACCAGTTTTGGTGCATTTTCTGTTGCTGCAGCCTTTTTGGGTGTCTGGGCAAAATTGGGCAGACTGATCAGCTGCAGGGATGCGGTCAGCGTCAAAAGCAGTACTGATTTTCCGAATGATTCTATTTGCATATCTCTGGTTTAGACGATAAAGATAGGTCAAGGTGTATAAATACGTTTGTGCTTTGCACTATAATGTTTAATTTCGCTCGGGTTTTTTTAGAAAAGTAATCATTTAATTCATATGGCAGATATTTTTGAAAAACTATTGAAAAATGCGGGGCCCCTTGGCCAGCACCGTGAGCGCGCACATGGTTATTTTGCGTTTCCAAAGTTAGAAGGCGAGATCAATGGCAGAATGAAGTTCCGGGGCAAGGAAATGATTGTATGGAGCCTGAATAACTATCTGGGCCTTGCTAACCACCCCGAAGTGAGAAAAATAGATGCAGAAGCTGCCAAAGAATTTGGTCTGGCTTATCCGATGGGAGCCAGAATGATGAGCGGAAATTCCAATCATCACGAACAACTGGAAGCTGAGCTGGCTGCATTTGAACATAAAGAAGATGCTATTCTGATGAATTTTGGATACCAGGGTATCATGAGTACCATTGATGCTATTTGTAACAGACACGATATTATCGTGTACGATGCGGAAAGTCATGCCTGTATCATTGATGGCCTAAGGCTTCATCCCGGTCACCGGTATGTATTTAAGCACAATGATCTGGAGGACTGTGAAAAGCAACTGGTTCGTGCCACACAGCTGATTGAAAAACAAAAGGCAGGTGGTATTTTGCTTATCACCGAAGGTATCTTTGGAATGGCAGGCGATCAGGGGAAATTGACAGAGATCGCTGCATTAAAAAATAAATTTGATTTCAGGCTGATGGTAGATGATGCGCACGGTTTTGGCACTTTGGGTAAAACCGGAGCAGGAACAGGTGAGGAGCAGGATTGTCAGGACCAGATAGACCTTTATTTTTCCACTTTTGCAAAAAGCATGGCATCTATCGGAGCATTCATGGCCGGTGATAAAGCCATTATTGATTTTATCCGTTACAATATCCGCAGTCAGATCTTTGCAAAGAGCCTGCCGATGCCAATAGTATTGGGTAACCTGAAACGATTGGATATGCTGCGTACCATGCCTGAGTTGAAAGATAAACTCTGGAGCAATGCACTCAAATTACAGAACGGATTAACGGAAAGAGGTTTTGATATCGGCAATACCAACACGCCGGTTACACCAGTATATATGAAGGGTGGGGTAGAAGAAGCAACTGCAATGGTCATGGACCTCAGAGAGAATTACAGAATATTTTGTTCTATCGTGATTTATCCGGTAATTCCAAAAGGGCATATCATATACAGACTGATTCCTTCGGCAGCACATACAGATGCTGATATTGAAGAAACACTGGTTGCTTTCAGCGAAACCAAAGCCAAACTGGAGGCGGGTGAGTATAAGGTAGACGCAATACCTGATATGACCGAGAAAAAATAATACGCATTTGTACCACATAAAAAAACGTCCGGAAATTCCGGACGTTTTTTTATGAATCCTTACAAAGGATTTCCTGTTACTTATAATTTAGCGATCAGCTCTTTAGCCATGCGTACATAATCCGCGTTTTTGGCTTCAGTTGCCAATGCAATACATTTATCGGCACTTTCTTTTGCAGCAACTTTATCTCCAAGGTCTTTCTGAATTTTTGCTTTTTGAAGATAGAGCCAGAAAGCTTTAGGGTTAGCTTCGGTAGCTTTTACTATATTTTTTAAAGCCTCGATATTGTTATTGTCCCACTCTGCATAAAAAGTAGCTGCAGAAGAATACGCAGAAGGATTTACCGGGTCTGCACTCAAGGCTTTTTCTACCTGTGCACGAATACGGTCTTTTACGTTGGTGCTCATAGGAACACTAACAGCAACGTTGCCCCATCTGATGTGTAACTCACAGCTTTCGGGCTGAATATTGGCAAATTGCATGGTCATAGTTTCTGCAGATTCACCGGTTTTTACAGATTTTACTTTAAAGCGAACCACGTCTTCACTTTCTTTGTATCCGTCTGTTCCCCAGTTGTTCAGGCCTTTGTTGATGATAATTTCCCAGAATTCTTTACCGGGCTTAGTATACAATACATAAGAGCCGGAATCAAGTAGTTTTCCACCCATCATCACTTTGTCTGAAAAATACAGTTTGGTTGCTGCATTGGCACCAGTACGCCATAATTGATTCAATGGCACGAGCTCACTGTTTTCTTTTAACATCGCCCTTCCTTTGAT
>CALPNW020000052.1 GCA_943325035.2 Sphingobacterium thalpophilum
ATCGGTACTATTCTGATTTCATTTTTCATGCCCGCTGCAGTATCATTTAACCAATTAATAAATAGATCCATTTCTTTCGGAATCTGATTAAAAGGTGGCGCTTCAAAATAAATCTTTTCCTTACTAATAGTGCCGGACACTACCTGCATTACAGATTTATGTTTGCGCCAACCCCTGGCTTTGACCTTTGAAGAAATACCTAATAACATTCGATGCTAGGAAAAAATCGTTTCCGCAGTTAAAGGTTCAAAAAAACTTTCACGAACAGCTACCATTAATTCTCCTGCACCAGCAGCATTTTTGTCGCTTATCTTTTCTTTCAGTTCATTTAATCCAAGATTGTTCTTAATAGAAGACATCGCATCCTTCCTACTTAAATATTCCCCTTCAATGGACGATATATTTATCGCATATAAAACCACAATTTGGCTAATGCTTTCTGTTTTATCTTATCCGGTACCCGGCTAACAACCCACTAATATGTCCGGTTTCTTCCGCAATTACCAAAAGCAATTCCTCCAGAAAGCTTCTACCATAGTGAAAGACACAACAGTCTTTCTGTTGCCAATTGTATTTGAGTCGATTGAGTCGGCTATTTGCCTCAAAGCCCCTATTTGACCGAAGGGGTTGCCATTTAAGTTATGGCTATTGAATTTGCAACAGCCTTTTATTTGAAAAGTTGTGGCGGGTAGTTAGCAGTTGTTGTATTTGGATGCCAGCTGATGAATCTGTTTAATGCAGATATTACCACTATAGGGAACTCTGCACCCTCACGTTTTTCAATTAATTTCGAGTATGTGCTATTACAACAGTATTAACATACCCAAGGGATCTAAGGTGACCCTCAAAGGCATCACCAAAGACTTACCGCCAATTACAAGACCACTGCAAAGTGGCTTTGAATATGGCAACTGGCCAATTATTAAACCAACCTCGGAAGGTTTTGAACTGGAACTTGCCCATTGGGAACTGATTGCCCCCTGGATAAAAACAGGAAGAGAAGTGCTGGAAGGGCGGGAAAAGTTCAATACGTTAAACGCCACTTCCGAAAGACTGCTCGAAAGCAGGCTCTATAAAAACGCCGCACTTAAACAGCGGTGTTTGATTCTTTCTTCGGGTTTTTATGAATGGAGGCACTTTAAGCCCGAGCAGGCCAAAAAAGACATGGCCTACCCTTACTTCGTTTCATTAAAAAATCAACCCTATTTCTTCATGGCAGGAATCTACCAGCCCTGGGTAGATCAGGAATCGGGAGAACGGATAGATACGTTCTCCCTGATAACCACTAAGGCAAATAGCCTGATGGAACGGATCCATAATAAGAAAAAAAGAATGCCCACCATTCTGAACGGGGAGCAAGCCTCCGAATGGGTCAACCCCAACTTATTGGAAGAAAGAATCAGGCAACTATCCTCCTGTCAGGTAAATGATGAATTGATGACGGCTTATACACTCCCAAAAGATTTCAGAACAGCACCCAATCCGATGGAAGCCTTTGTGTATGAAGAGTTGCCTTTGATATAATAAGACCGCTTTATTCTTTCTTAACAGACAAAGGCTGTCCTTTTTCTCCCAGATAAAATGCAATCAACACTGCATTGGTGGTGCCATTATTGGTGCCGTTGTGATAGGTGTTTAACGTTTCGGGGAACGCAGCGTTTTCCTTTACCACAAAAGATTTATTGTTTTCTATGTCTACCGTTAGTATTCCTTGTATAACATAAGCGAATACCGGAAACATATGCATTTGCAAACAAGCAAAAAAAGCACGCTGCAATAATTAAGAGTACATTTTTCATGGTAAAGAAGCTGGATGTTACTGTTCCGGAGGAACGATTTTTAAATACCTGACAGGGATCGGTGTAAATGCTAATCAATATGGATCTCACCCACTAAATATAATGTTGCCTCACCGCCAATCACTACCCGATCTCCCTGATCTTCGCATAATATGGCTCCGCCCCGTTTCGAAATTTGTTGTGCAGTCAGTTCTTTTTTATGAAGCACTTTACTCCAGTAAGGGATCATGGTGGTGTGTGCAGAGCCGGTAACCGGATCTTCATTCACCCCAACCCCCGGAAAAAAACACCTGGAAACAAAATCTACCTCATCGCCTTTGGCAGTTACAATCACGCCTCTTCCACCTAATTGTTCTACTTCTTTGAAATCCAGATCCATATTGCGGATTTGACTTTCATTGTCAAAAACAAACATCAGATCCGATTTCCCTTTAAACACTTTAGCAGGTGTGCTATTAAAGCATTGATCGAATGCAGGATTGAAAGGAATTTCTTCGATCACATCGGCTGGAAAGTTCATACTCATGCTGTCTCCAGCTTTTGTAACTTTTAAAACACCACTTTGATGCGAATGGAAATGAATAGTATCGCCTTCAAATTTCAACATATTGAAAATCACAAAAGAAGCTGCCAGCGTTGCGTGACCACATAAATCCACTTCAGCTGTAGGGGTGAACCATCGGATTTCAAACTGGTTATTGGCCTCCACAAAGAATGCCGTTTCAGACAAGTTGTTCTCCATGGCTATCCTTTGCATCAGTTCCTCCTCCAGCCATTCGCTTAAAGGGCAGATTGCAGCAGGATTCCCGGAAAACAACTGCTTGGTAAAAGCGTCTACAATATAAATTGGTAGCGTCATGTAATTCAGTGGAGTGTTAAAAAAAAATAAAGTTAGCCGGTTTCCTTTTACAAACACGCTATTTAAAACCAAACAACAGCGGAAAAACGAAAGTAACCAACGCAGTCCAGATCCCATACACCGGCAAGAACGCAGCAATTACCTGTTCCACTTTTTGCACATCAGACTTACCTCTTACAGCCTGTAACAATTGACGGGCCACTAATATCAGGTTGATAAATATCAGTAGATTGGCTCCTAAAACGGCCACTCTGTTGGGAGTTATTCCAAATTCAACCAGCCGGAATGCAATGGCAGAAAGTGCTACCAGATTAACCACAATAGTTAATATAGACAGTCCGCACAAAATGATTCCGTTGATTTTTCCAATGGTGTTTTTTGTTGCTTCGGTCACCGAAAAAAGAATGATGGCCATTACACCAATCAGCAATGCATTAAACAACAACAGAAAGTTCCGGTCATCGTAGATATTTTTTCCGGTGTACATGATGGTCACTAAAAAAATAACCAATGTAACAAACACCAGCGGCGTAAATATTTTTGCTATTACAGGAGATATTTTACTTACCAGTTGCGGGTTATTCTGCACTAAAAAAGTGGATAGAACCGGAACAGCCGCCAGTCCCCAGATGCCAATATGTTCGGCATAAAAACTTTCTATTTTGATTCCAATGATAGTAAACAGCCCCATAGTAAGACCGGTAAACAATATGCCGGATAAAACAATTACAGTGGTCATTACAACGAAATCTCCGTTAAACCGCAGAAAATCGATTTTCTTATTGGTTGCTGTTAAATTGCCCCCTATAAATGTAAACCCCAATATGGTCCATAAAAAAATGGGCAGATGAATGCAGGCCAGTATAATGGAATCACTTGTAGCATTGTTCGGGAGAAAATTAATATATACTGCCGACAACAGAACTAACACCGTTGGAACGATCAGTTGTTGGATACTTGCTTTTTGTCTCCAGCTGAAATACGCCATTAAAACAGGGAATACGACCAGCCCGGTATCTTTGATAATGAAGTACTCGTAGTTAATTCCCAGGAACCAGGGGATTTTTGCAAGCAACCCTGTGATGAAAGCTGCCACTACAACAAAGAGGAACTCATTTTTACGTCCCCAGCCTATTTCCTCCTGTTCAAAATTTAACCGTTCGTGCCAGATCTGTATGGTTGCATGCTCATTTAATCCGGGATAAATAGCTTTAAATGCCCCTTGAAATTGTATTTTATGATGCCTGTATAGCTTTTCGAGCTCCTTAGGATTGTTGATGTTTTGAATAATTTCTTCCTGTATTTCTTTGAAATCATCCCCCGGTGGAATGGCAGTAGTTGTTTTCATATTTCTGTAATTTTTAAAATGATCAGGCAGACCGTTTAATTAATTGCTCCAGTGCATTCAGGTGTTCGCCAAATGCAATTTTGCCCATATTGTTTACGCTGTAAGAGGTGTTGGGTTTTTTCCCTACAAACTGCTTTTTAACTTCTATGTATTGTAGTTTTTCCAACGCAGTTAAATGACTGGCCAAATTACCATCAGTGATCTGCAATTGTTGTTTGAGTGTGCCAAAATCAACAAATTCATTCACCATCAGGATAGACATGATGCCCAACCGTACCCGGCTCTCAAAAGCTTTATTTAATTGTTCTATACAATTTTTCACTTCTCGTATTTAAAATAAATCGATAACCCATACACAATATGCAGAATACCAAAACCAAAAGCCCAGAACAAAAGTCCATAGTCTATAAAGTAAGTTGCCAAAAGACCAGTTGCCACTTCTATAATTCCTAAATAGCGGATATCATTAATGGTATACTTACTGGCATTTAAAAGCGCCAGACCGTAGAAAATTAAAGTAGCAGGTGCTACCAAAGCAATTTGAAGGTGATAGATCAGCAGCAGGCAATAAAGACCTCCTGCCGCCAGAGGAATGGCCATATTAATCAGCAGGCGTTGGGTAGTAAGATCCCAAACAGGCAGTCCTAGCTTTTTGGCCTTTCTGCCTGACATAAAAATACCTGTGGACACAGATGCTATTAATACCAATCCAAAATTGGTAAGCAGAAAAAGGGTGTTGGCAGAATTTGCCACACCAGATTTGTTAATTATTAAATTAAAATACCCGGGCATGTCCGGGGAAAGACCAAGAATTAAATAGGCAGTCACAATACAGGCAATGGCCAAAATTCCTACAATAACTCCGGCAAGACCACTTAACGCTAGATTTTTGGAAGAACGCTCCATTAAGGTTCTGATATCCTGGATGGCGTCCAGCTGTTCCTGTTGCTTATTCATGAAAAGGTAGTTTAAAAGTACTTTGTAATTCAAAGTTACTATAAAAAACCGTTCCACCAAAAAAAAGCCCCCGCCAAAGGCAGGGGCACAAAACGCATAAGTAATTACTTACTCCAGTCTGCTATGTTTTTCTCATTCATGCGCACGTAGTCCATGTTATTGGCTGTTTTAGCTTTTTCGATGGATTTTTTTGCTACCTCAATGGCCTGCTTCTTATCGCCCGTTTTTGCAAGTATCATGGATTTCAACCAGAGATTACCATAGGTCTCCCCGCCCTTGTTGATTCCTTTGTCTACAAATTCCAGCGCGGCTTTTGCATCTTTATTATTATCAAAATAATAACGGGCCATTGCATTGTATTCACTGGCAGTAGGACCATCATTTTTTTGTTTGATCTGTGCCATTACTTTAGCGTCAACATCATTGGTTAACGGTATCCGGATCAAAGTATTTTCCCAGGCCATTTCCAGGTTACAGGAGTTGAATCCGATATCACTGATACTGATCAAAAATGATTCTACTTTCTGAGCCAGCGCAATTGGCTTCACTTTTATACTTACTACATCATCTCCCGCTTTATAATTGGTATAACTGGCCGCCGGGTTTTTGTTGAACATAATTTCCCATTCTGTAGCTCCCGGCTTTGCCAGTACTACATAACTGCCTTTGGGTAAACCTAAGCCGGCAACTGTAATAGAATCGGTGGTGGTAAATTTAGTGGGCTCATTCGCACCAGCCCGCCATATTTCTCCAAACGGAACAATATCACCAAACACTTTACGGCCTTTAACACCTGGTCTGCTATACTCTACCTTAACTTCTGTTAAGCCGAACTTTTGACTAAAGCTGGCCGACTGGCTTGGTGCCGGCACATTAATTTGCGCAATGGTCAGCGAATAAAGCAATACAGAGAATGCGAACGAAAGAACTGTTTTTTTCATATTAAATTTTAAGGGGTATGACTAATTTATAAGAGAACAATATTATATGTTTTTTGGCAAATACTGATTTCCGGCAAAATTTAACTTACAACACCAGGTTAAATAAATAACCGGAGATGATAATACAAACAGTAACAACAGCAAAGAAAATACCAAGCATTTTAGTACTCATAATTTTTTTAAGCAACAGTGCTTCAGGAATGGATAACGCCACTACAGACATTGAAAAAGCGATCACCGTTCCAAGGGGTATTCCTTTTTCTACCAGAACCTGCATAATCGGTAATATACCAGCTGTATTACTGTACATTGGCACACCAAGAACCACCGCTATTGGAACAGCAAATGGATTATTTTTGCTGATATAAGTTTCAAAAAAGCCGGTTGGAATATAGCCATGCATCAAACCTCCAATAGCTATGCCAATTAATATATAAACAGACACCCCCTTAACAATCTCCATCGCTTCGCTAAAAATTGCAGGAACACGTTGACTGAATGATTGGGTGTTCTCCTCATCTTCATCAGCTATATGCTGCTTTTCTAACAATTGCTTTACCCAATCGGTAAGTAAAGGTTCCAGCTTCATTTTACCCAGAATATATCCTGCGACCATCGACAATACAATTCCGCTGACTACATAAATAATAGTGGTTTTAAAACCAAACATGCCTAAGAATATGGCCACCGTTACGGCATCTACCAACGGAGATGAAATTAGAAATGCAAAAGTTACTCCTAGCGGAATTCCTCCTTTAACAAATCCAATGAATAAGGGAACCGACGAACAGGAGCAAAAGGGGGTGATGGTGCCAAAGAAAGACGCTACAAAATAGTCAAGGCCATACCATTTTCGTTTGGTGAGTAACTGTCTTACTTTATTGATGGGGAAATAGGAATTGATCGTGCCCATTAAAAAGCTGATCCCCATCAGTAAAATGAAAATCTTGATGGTATCGTATACAAAAAAATTAAGCACATCACCGATTTTACTCTTACCGGCAATGCCAAAGACCGAATAGATCAGCCAGTCTGCAAACTGTTGTACCCAGGTAAACATGTTACTTTATTGAGTCAGTAAATCTACTATTTCTTTTACGTCGGGCACACGCCCCTTCACTTTAGCCACACCATTAATCATCAATACAGGAGTAGTAAGAACGTCATACTTCATGATCTCCTGCATGTCTTCTATCTTGGTAATATGGGCCTCCATGCCGGTTTGCTGTAAGGCCTCCTGCACATTGCCATACATTAATTTGCATTTATTACAGCCCGGTCCTAATACTTTAATATCTGTTTTCATAGGGTTAGTTTTTAGGTAATAATAATTTCAATGGCACCGAGTCATCAAACACCACTTCATCCAAATGTCCTGCCTGGTATTTATTGCCAAGCCGGTAATGGACATGTACATAACTGTTTTGACTGGTAAAAACTGTTTGATGGTGTTGCGAATAAAAGCCCAGCATCTGTGCCATTTGTTCTGTGAAAGTATTGATGTGCTTAGCCACTTTCAAAGACTCCGGGGTTATTTCGGTTACTGCAGGATCTTTAAACATGATGTGTCCGCTTCCCTGTTTTACCGTTCCGATTAACAAAAAAGGAAAGGCTTTTGCGGTGTCCGTTCCATGTAAAAAAGCTTTTGCTGTTATACTGTTCTGAAGTGCATTCATGGAAATGACCGGCTCCTTGATCAGGAGGGTGTCCCATTGCTGCACATTGGCGTAAACCAAAAAAATAGCATGCAGGTTTTTTTGGTTCTTCAGTAAGGCAGGCTCTCCACTATCTGTGATTGCAGCAACAAAAGGCTTACTATCGAAAACCATAATTTCACCCCGCAGGTTTTCTACCGGCCCCAGTGCATAGAGGTGTTTCGCTTGAATGGTATCCACCAGAATTTCCGCATCTACCCGCTTCTCCTGCCCTATTTTACTCATTTTACCTTTAAAGTGCACTTCTGTACGCTGCGCTGTTGATACAATAGCGAGTAGCAGTAAAACCGTAACAATTCCAAGATATTTCATGGTGTGGTTTTATTTCAACAATTCGTTCAATAAACCTTTTAAAGGTGATCTGTTAAGGTACGAAATAATTTACCCGAATTCATAATTCGTTAACCTTCCGGTAATATTCTATTAACAGTAAGTTGGGAATTTTAGAAAACAATCCGCATGGAAAAACGTCCGGTAAACGTAGCAGTAATCAGTGATCTTCATTTGGGTACCTATGGATGCCACGCCACAGAAATCGTTAACTATCTCAAAAGCATTTCCCCGCAGATTCTGGTACTCAATGGCGATATCATCGATGGATGGCAGTTTAGTAAAAGGTATTTCCCGTCCAGTCATTTACAGGTGATCAAAGAAATTATGAACTTATTGGGCAAGGGCACCCGGGTTATTTATATAACCGGCAATCATGATGAAATGTTGCGCCGCTACAGTGATCTGCAAATTGGAAATTTTCAGCTGACGGATAAGGTAGTATTTGAAATTGATGGAAAAACTACCTGGATTTTTCATGGAGACGTGTTTGATGCTACTACCAAGGGTAGTGCCAAAATTCTGGCCAAAATGGGCGGTCATGGATATGACCTGCTGATCTTGTTGAACAGGGTGATCAACAATTGCCTGAAACTCTTTGGAAAAGAAAAAATGAGTTTGAGCAAAAGGGTCAAAGACAGTGTGAAGCAAGCGGTTTCATGGATTGGGAATTTTGAACAGATTGCTGCGGAACTGGCTATCTCTAAAAACTACGATTATGTGATCTGCGGTCATATTCACCAGCCACAAAAAAGACTGGTTGAAACCAAGGAGGGCAAAGTAATGTACATGAATAGCGGAGACTGGGTAGAAAACCTCACAGCACTCGAATACAATAATCACGAATGGACTGTTTTTCAATATGAGGAAAAAAACTTTAAACAGGAAATCATTACCACTAAATCAAGAAGCGAAAGCGCTCAACCCTCTCTTAATGTACTTACAGACGAAATTTCTCTCTTTTTAAACTCTTTAATTCTTCCCGCATGAAAATTTTTTATGCAGTACAGGCCACCGGCAACGGGCATATAGCCAGGGCCAAGGAGCTGTTACCTTACCTGCAAAAATTTGGAACAGTAGATGTATTTCTGAGTGGCAACAACAGCAACCTTAATGTTCCCCTTCCGGTTAAATACAAAAGCAAGGGAGTTAGTTTGTTTTATGGAAAACGCGGAGGTCTGGACTATGTGAACATGTTCAAAGAGTTTTCATTGTACAGAATTATCAAAGAGGCACGGGCCCTTCCGGTAGAGAAATATGATATGGTGGTGAATGATTTTGAATCGATTACTTCACTGGCCTGCAAACTTAAAAATATTCCGTCGGTAGGATTTGGCCACCAGGCCAGCTTTAAGAGCCCCAATGCCCCCAGACCAGATAAAAAAGACTGGATGGGAGAATTGATCCTGCAGCAATATGCTTCTTCCAGTAAATACATTGGCCTTCACTTTAGCCCTTACGATGATTTTATTTACTCTCCAATTATCAAAGAAGCCGTTTTAAATGCCACTAGCAGAAATGAAGGTCATGTGACCGTTTATCTTTCTCATTACAGCGATGAAATTATAGCTGCTGCACTTAAAAAAATACCCGGCCAGCGTTTTCAGGTATTCAGCAAAAAAGTGAAGAGCACCGTGCAGGATGGCAATATTTTTTTTATGCCAATAGACAATGACCTCTTTACCAACAGTATGATCACTTCTACCGGAGTAATTACCGGTGCAGGATTTGAAACTCCGGCCGAAGCCCTTGTACTTGGTAAAAAATTAATGTGCTTACCGATTAAAGGCCAGTACGAGCAACTCTGCAATGCAGCTGCCCTCAAAAACTATTTGGTTCCCATCATTTCAACCATCGATCATTCGTTCACCCATCAGGTAAATGAGTGGCTAAATACAAGCAGCTCTTTTCAGCTAAACATTACCCATTCCACACAGGAAATTATCAACACTGTTGTTGAAACGGCCTTGTCATTAAAAGAAAGTAAATACAGCAGTGAAAGTAATTTTGGTGAAGACCTTTTCAATTTCCAGCCGCTTTCCATTAAATACCAATAATTGACTAAAAACAGTTCCTTTACAGCAAGCGATTTTGGTAGAGACTTCTTATGGGGTGTTGTGATTGCTGCAGCACAAAATGAAGGTGCTTATAAAACAGGTGGCAGAGGGCCGTCTATCTGGGATAATTATTCCCTGAGAAGCGGCAAAATAAAGGGCGGGAGCAATACTCATATTTCCTGTGACTTTTATCACCGCTACAAAGATGATTTGCTACTGGTAAAAGCATTGGGGTTTAAAGTATTCCGTTTCTCCATTTCGTGGAGCAGAATATTACCGGATGGAACCGGCAAAGCCAATCCGGAAGGACTTAAATTCTACCACCTGGTAATAGACGAATGCTTAAAACTGGGCCTGACTCCTTTTGTGACCCTCTATCACTGGGACCTGCCGGCCGCTTTGGAAAAGCAGGGTGGGTGGACCTCCCACCAGCTGCTTAAATGGTTCAACCGCTTTGTAACCGTTTGCGTCACCGCTTTTGGCGACAGAGTAAAAAACTGGATTGTACTGAATGAACCAATGGGATTTACCAGTTTGGGGTATATGCTGGGGAAACATGCTCCGGGTAAAATGGGATTAACTAATTTTTTACCTGCTGTACACAATGCAGCAATGGCACAGGCAGAAGGTGGAAGAATTATCAGAAGCCTGGTGCAGGATGCTTATATTGGTACTACTTTTTCCTGTAGTGAAATAGTACCGGCTTCGGAAGATCCCCGGGATCTGGAAGCAGCCAACCGGATAGACATACTCTTGAACCGGCTTTTTATAGAACCCTCTCTGGGTTTAGGCTATCCGGATGATTCGTTCCCGCTGATGGAAAAATTGTTCCTGCAAAGCAAGGCCTGGAAATATACCCGTCAGTTACAGTTTGATTTTGATTTTATTGGATTACAGAACTATTTTCCGGTTACCGTTAAATACAATCCGCTGATTCCGATTATTCAGGCTACTGATGTATCTGCCAAAAGCAGAAAAGTTCCTCATACCGATATGGGATGGGAAGTAAATGCAGACCGGTTTTACAACATGATTCGCCGTTTTTCCTCATATGAAAATGTAAAAGAGATCATTGTAACCGAAAACGGAGCCTTTTATAAAGACAAACTGGTAAACGGGTCTGTTAATGATGCCGACAGGGTCAGCTATTTTCAGCAATACCTTGCAGCCTTGTTAAGAGCAAAAAAAGACGGCATAAAAGTGAACGGTTATTTTGCCTGGACTCTCATGGATAACTTTGAATGGTCGGAAGGATACAATGCCAGATTTGGCCTGATTCATGTAGACTTTAAAACACAGCTCAGAACCGTTAAAGAATCCGGACATTGGTTCAGGAATTTTTTAACTTTATAATCCTATTATTCAGGTAATTACTTTCGTTTTTAACAATTAAAACAGCTCCTGTATGAATTGGTACATTATTATCCCTATTGGTATACTGATTTTGGTATTGGTTTATTTTTTAGTTACCCGCAATATTAAAGATGAAAAGAATTTTGAAGATCAACTGAACAATGACTTCAAAGATTCAACAAAATCGGAGACTGATATAGAATCAGAGGATCCACTGCATTAATTACTCATTCAGGCAGCCGGCACCTAACCGGCTTTAGACCTATGTCCGGTAAGGAATCAGAAACTACACAACCAACTACTGTTTATGGGTAAAATACACAATTGAGTGTAGTAAAAGATCACATATTTCAAAAATTTTTATTAAATTATGCCTATTATATTATATCTACCGACTTTTTACCGGTAATCTGTTACTTTACGGCTAAATAACCACCATGAACTGGTGAATTAATGATATGCTACTATCGTGAATTTTGTTTACTTCGCGTTATTGAATACTAAGAACCAATCACTCTTATCGCACGTTATGAAAAGCAAGCAGCATCATTATGAACCGGAATAGGGCTCACAATAATCAAAAAAATCATTGAGGCCTGTATGGAAAAATCTGGCTGGAGTCTGGCAAGGGGAAGGGTACCAAATTTTATTTTACAATTGAAAAAAGAAATAACGCTGTATGAAACAGTTATACATAGTAGAAGATAACGAGGCGGATCTTGTATTAATAATGGAGATACTGAAGGAGCTGGACGAAAATATAAAGGTCCATTTTTCCAGAGACGGGGCCGAAGCCATAGACTTTTTGATTAAGGTAAACAGGAACCAGGTAGCGTTTATGCCTGATCTGATCTTACTGGATATTAATATTCCTAAGATAGATGGATTTGAGGTATTGAATTTTATAAAATCCAGCGAAGCCCTCAAAAAAATACCTGTAATCATTTTATCTACCTCGTCGGCCGAAAAAGATAAGAAATTTGCTTATGTATTAAAATCAGATGGGTTCCTTACAAAGTCCCCTGATCTGAATGAATTTATCGGTACAATGGAGAGTATCAAAGCCAAATGGCTTAGTTAACACCTGGTTGAATGAGCGGGCCAAATAGGCTGAATATCCTGCAGCCCGCTCATTCAACCAGGTGCCTACGCACTAATGAATACTATGGTTTCCTGAACAGGAGCATTTGGTGGCGGTCGTCTTCTACAGGCGCTATAGTTACTTCAAATCCAAAACCCTCCCCCCACTTAATCAGATCCTGCATTGAAGCCGGAAAATCATATTGCTGGATATGTTCTTCAATTAACAAAATCTCTGCGGGCAGAAGCGCATCCCAATTCTCATTAATGCCACTGATATAATGCTGCATATACGCTTCTCTGGTTTGCAAACCCTGCCTCACGATATCAATCAATATAAAAACACCCTTGCTTTTCAACCTTAAAAAAAGGTCGCCAATTAACTGTTGCTTCTCCTCATCCTGTAAATGGTGGACTGCAAAACTACTGTACACGAAATCATAGCTATCGGTATCATGCTTTAATAATACTTCCATGCGGCCATGTAATAGCTGAACAGCTCCTTTAATTGATCTGGTAAATGATTCAGCTTGTTGCAATGCAGCTTCTGACAGATCATATCCTTTGTATAATTGCACATCTCTTTCTGCAAGTTCACCGGCAATCAATTGCGCATCCCCACAACCAAGATCAAGTAGTTTTAGTTCCTGTCCGCCGAACGCATTCAGCAATAATTTAGTATGCTCAGAAAATTCGTTGTGCAGCATGTAGTTTTGCGCGATAATTTTCTGATATACATGCCAGTTCTGGGCAAATAATACTGCGGGAGCTTGTTGCATGACTAGTGTTTAATACTGGTTGATTTTGGCTGTTCTATCAGTGCATTTTCTTTTGCCAGGCTTTCTGCATGAATGGCATTCATCAGGTCTGTAATTAATTTTTCGGACAGGTCTTCTTTTTTACCCAGCTCAATATTTTTTTGAAGAATTGCATTGAATCTGCCTGTTTGCAGGGCAGGTATATTATGTGTTGCTTTGTATTTGCCTACTTCTGCCACTACCTGCATTCGCTGACCCAGAATTTTGATCAGTTCAGCATCCAGCCTGTCTATATCTGCACGGAAAAAAGGAAGACTGTCTTTGGTATCGGACTGGGCATTAACCGCAACCAGCAGCATCCCCTGCAGCAGGATGACTAACAAAAAACGATATTGGCATTTCATGGTCAAATATAATTAAGGTGGCTATTCGAACCAAACCCAGTTAATGCAATACCGCCGTGCCTCCCATCTCTTCCAACGAAATACCTTTTGTTTCGGGCATCATCTTCCAGACATACATCAGCTGAAGCACCATCATGAACGCAAAAAATCCAAAGATATAGGTACCGGAAATATTGGCGGCAAAATAGGGGAATACCTGGGCCACCAATGCCGCAAATACCCAATGCGTTAAGCAGCCAAATGAAGTGCCGCTTGCCCGTACTGAATTCGGAAACAGTTCAGACAGAAATACCCAGATTACTGCACCCTGGCCAACTGCATGCGCCGCAATGAACATAAATACATAATAAACGATCATGCTATGATCGGTTCCGTTAAAGGAAATAGCGATCAGTGAAAGAGAAATGATGTAGCCAACAGAGCCGATATACATCAATGCCCGCCTTCCAAACCGATCAATCAGGTACCATCCCGATATGGTAAACAATAAATTGATTACACCAATACCAACCGTAGAGAGCAGCGCTCCGCTTCTTTCAATACCAGCCATCTGAAATACTTTGGGCGCAAAATAGATAATGGCATTGATCCCAGACATCTGGTTAAAAAATGCAATGAGAAACGCAAGCAATAACGGACGAAGAAATTTTTTATTGAATAAGGATTCGGTATGTGTTCCGTTACTGACCGATGCTTTTATATCTGCAATTACCTGATCGGCGTCTTCCCCGGTTAATTCCAGTACTTTTTTTGCAGCAGCATCATCTTTTCCGAACAATACCAGCCACCTTGGTGTTTCCGGCGTTATTAGCATGAGCAAAGAAAATACAACAGATGGAATTGCCACAACACCCAGCATCCATCTCCAGTCGTTAATGCCTCCTACCCCTGCCAATAAATAATTAGAGAAATAAGCAACCAGTATACCGGCAACCACATTCAGCTGAAAGGAAATGACCATACGCCCCCTGTATTTGGGTGGCGCAATTTCTGAGATGTAAACAGGTGCTACTACCGAGGATGCTCCGATACTTAATCCGCTCACAAAGCGGAAGAACATAAACATATTTACATTGCTTGAAACAGCTGCTCCAACAGATGTTACAAAAAATAAAACACCAATCCAGATTAGTGTTTTTCTGCGACCAATTTTATTGGCAGGAATATTTCCCAATGCTGCCCCAAAAGCAGTTCCATACAGTGCCATTGCTATAGCAGTACCGTGCATCCAGTCGGTTAAATTCCATAATTTCTGGATGGCCTGTTCAGCTCCGGAAATAACAGCTACATCCAAACCAAAAAGTAATCCTCCCAATCCTACAGTAATAGACCATAAAGCCAGTTTTTTATTCATATGATGTTGGAATTAAAACTATAAGATATAAAAAATACTGAAGCCGGCACAAAAAAAGACCTCCATGACGGAGGCCTTCGTTTTCAGTAGGGTTTATATTGTTCGAATTACTATTTAAGTGTTCTCATATAGTTTACGATAGCCCAGATTTCGTCTGCTTCAGGAATTTTTTTCTTGAAGGAAGGCATATCTTTTCTACCCTCAGATGTTTTAAAGAAAAGAGTGCCGTCTGTCTGAGACTGGAAAGCAGCAGTTGTAAAATCGCCGCACTCAGTATCCAGCTGTGCAGCTTTTGTGCCATCCCCTTTACCCTTTACGCCGTGGCAAGACTTACAATGCTGGTTAAACAATGTTTTGCCTTCTGCTACAGATG
>CALPNW020000053.1 GCA_943325035.2 Sphingobacterium thalpophilum
CATAATACAAATATGATCGGTATAAAGGCAAAAATAGGGCCTTGCCAGTCGCTTTGGTGAAGCAAATAACTAAATTTGTGATAATTTATTTCAATATTGTTTGTGATTTGTTACTGCAAATCACTACCTTTGCCGTCCTAATTTTGGATAGCTATGTTAGCAGTTGTAAAAATCGCAGGTCAACAATTTAAAGTGCAAGAAGGTCAAAGCTTGTACGTTCCTCACCTGCAGGGCAAAACCGGAGACAAAGTAGAGTTCAATGATGTACTGTTCGTTGACACGAACGGAACTATTGCTACAGGATCAGCTGTAAAAGCTACTGTAAAAGCAGAAATCATCAGTGACCTGGTACAAGGAGAAAAAGTGATCGCCTTTAAAATGAAGAGAAGGAAGGGCTTCCGCAAGAAGCACGGACATCGTACTCATTATACCAGAATCAAAATTGAAAGCATCGCTTAATTAAAGTACTTTAATTGCCTCGTGCAAACGAAGTTTTAAAAAACATACAATTATGGCACACAAAAAAGGAGAAGGTAGTGTTAAGAACGGACGTGACTCACAGAGCAAACGCTTAGGTGTAAAAATCTATGGTGGACAGCCTGCATTTTCCGGCAACATTATCATTCGTCAGAGAGGAACAGTATATCATCCTGGAAAGAATGTAGGTCTCGGAACAGACTTCACATTGTTTGCATTGTCTGATGGAATTGTTTCCTTTAAGAAAGGAAGAAACGACAAATCAACCGTGTCTGTTTTGCCTGCAGAGATCACTGCATAAAAAATATATTTTGTAGTTCCAAATAAGTTTTTTTATTTTAGTGCATTATTTACTAACCATTAAATCTAAAAAACATGGCAACTGCAAAAAAAGCCGCTAAAAAAGCTGCTCCTAAAAAAGCTGTTAAGAAAGCCGCACCAAAGAAAGCTGTTAAAAAAGCTGCTCCTAAAAAAGCTGCTCCAAAGAAAGCTGCTCCTAAGAAGGCTGTTAAGAAGGCTGCTCCTAAGAAAGCTGCTGCTCCTAAGAAAGTTGCTGCTCCTAAAAAAGCTGCTGCTCCTAAGAAAGCTGTTAAAAAAGCTGCTCCTAAAAAAGCTGCTAAGAAAGCTGCTAAGAAGTAATCTTCTTATTTCTAAGACAGAAATAGATTATTCAAGTCCCGGATTCGTCCGGGATTTTTTATGCCCGTATCTCAACCGTCTTCATTATTTTACAGTATGAATAACAGTGCAATAGCCGATAATTTTTCAATACTTGCCAAGCTGATGGATATTCACGGAGACAACTCCTTTAAGGCCAAATCCTATGCTGCCGCGGCTTTCACCATCGATAAACTTCCTGTACAACTGTCTGCTCTCCCATCCGAACAGATCTTTAAACTCAAAGGAATCGGCGACAGTATCGGAAAAAGTATTGTAGAGCAACTGGAAACCAATCAGTTTACAGCACTCAATGAATATATTCAGAAAACACCGGCGGGCATTTTAGAAATGCTCAGTATAAAAGGAATCGGACCAAAAAAAATTGCTACCATCTGGAAAGAACTGGAAATAGAAACACTGGGCGAATTGCTGTATGCCTGTAATGAAAACAGACTTACCTTATACAAAGGATTCGGAGAAAAAAGCCAGCAGAATATTAAAGAAGCTATTGAATTTTATATGGGTGCGATGGGAAGTTATCTCTACCAACAGGTAGAAATATTTGCCGCAAATATGCACCAGACGCTCCGGAAAAATTTCAGTTCTCCCTTTTTGCTAACTGGAGAATTCAGGAGGCAAATGGAAATCATTAACAAAATTGAATGGGTAACCAGCGAAAATCCGGCTAATCTGAAAAGTTTTTTTTCGGGACTGGAGTTTGAAACCGATCAGGAAAATGCCCACCAGATCAGCTTTAAAGGAACACAGAATATTACCCTCTGTTTTTACTTAAGCAATCCCGAAAATATTTATTCAACACTGTTTCAAACCAGTTGCAGTGAAGACTTTTTAACGGCATGGAATTCCATAACAGCATGGGATGCTTCTACCAGCTATTCATCGGAAGATGAACTGTTTAATAAAGCCCATATTTGTCCGATACCTGCCTGTCAGCGGGAAACGGCAGCAATCATTCATGTAGCCCGCAACAATGAGTTGCATTCTCTTATAGAACCCGAACACATCACCGGTATTATTCACAGCCATAGTAACTGGAGCGACGGAAGCAATACCATCGAAGAAATGGCCCATGCTGCAATCAGTAAAGGATTACAATACCTGGTGATCAGTGACCACTCTAAATCTGCTTTTTATGCCAATGGTTTACAGGAAGACAGAATCAGGGCACAGCAGCAGCAGATCGACGAATTAAATCCTCAGCTTAAACCATTCAGAATCTTCAAAAGCATAGAAAGCGATATCCTCAACGACGGCAATCTCGACTATGCCAATCATATTCTCAGCAGCTTTGACCTTGTCATTGCCTCCGTGCATTCTAACCTGAAGATGACGGAAGAAAAAGCGATGACCAGACTCATCAAGGCCATTGAGAACCCCTTCACCTCTATTCTGGGTCATATGACCGGAAGATTGTTACTTAGCCGTAATGGCTATCCGGTAGACCATAATAAAATAATAGACGCTTGTGCAGCCAACAATGTGGTCATTGAACTGAATGCACACCCCAGGAGGCTGGATATGGACTGGAGATGGATCAACAAAGCAATGGAGAAGAATGTACTTATTTCCATCAATCCTGATGCACATACCATTGATGGATATGATGATTGCAGATACGGAGTATTGGTAGCTCAAAAGGCAGGCCTTAACAGAGCCAGAAATCTCAGTAGTTTTTCATTACCTGCATTTGAGCAATTTGTAGAACAACAAAAATCCAAGCGGCCTTAATCTGCGTCGGCTGCCAGTGGTAACTCAATCATAAAAGTGGTTCCTACCCCATCCTCTGTGGCAAAATGAATCTGCCCGTTGGCTTTTTCAACAATACCCTTGCTGATGGCAAGCCCTAAACCTGTGCCGGAAGATTTGGTGGTAAAGTTGGGGCTGAATACATGCGCTTTCATACTTGCAGGAATACCGCCCGACTCATCCCTTACAGTAACAATAACTTTGCCATGGTGAATCGCCTGACGGACATGAATAGTGGCTTTGCCATTGTGTTCCATGCCAGCCTCTACTGAATTCCAGATCAGGTTGGTAAACAGCCGGCTGATCTGCACTTTATCGGCATATATCATACCGGGCTGAGGAAACTTCTCCCAGCTAAACTGAATATTATCGTTGGCAGAATGCAGGTACATCAACGACTGAATCACTTCGGTCACATCAAATTTTTCCAGTGTAGCATTCCCGATATTGGCAAACTGAGAAAAGTCTCCGGCAATTTTACTCAGCTGGTCGATCTGTTCAATTAAGGTGGTAGCCATATTTTCCGAAAGCTGCTTTACATTCGGAGATCCATCCCTGATGGCTTTTTGCAGAAACTGAATACTCAGTTTCATCGGCGTTAACGGATTCTTTATTTCATGAGCTACCTGACGGGCCATCTCTCTCCATGCCCCTTCCCTTTCGCTTTGGGCAAGAGACTGAACACTTTTTTCGAGCTTACCCACCATGGTATTGTATTCTTTTACCAAAACCCCAATCTCATCATTTCTGCTCCATTTGATTACTTCGTTTTTAGCGCCCAGGTTCATTTTCTGCATGGTAGAACCAATCAAACTCAGCGATGCAGTAATTCTGTTGGTCAGAAAAAAAGCAATAGCGCCCGCCAGCAGAAAAATAAAGGCGTTCAGGTTAATCAGTGTTGCTAAAAACCCGGAGATCTCCTGGTTCAGTTCTATCTGTGAATTGAGGTAAGGGATATTCAGGTAGCCATACACCATATCGTATTCATCCAGCAAAGGAACGTACACACTTAAATATTTAAAGCTGCTGATGTTTTCGGACTGCAGGAAACGAATCCGGTGCTGGTACTTCATTTCATTATAAGCAACCGGATCCATTTTTTCGGTCAGCAAATGCTTGTTGTAGATATAAGGCTGCGTAGAAATCAGCAAATTACCCTCCGGACTGTAATAATTGATGTCTACATTATGCAGATCGGATACGGTTGAAATTTCTTTTTCCAGCTCATACCTTACAGACAGATTGTTCCTGATATCTGCTTCGGACTGCGCAGTCATGATTTTCTCATTCAGCTCATTGGCCATTACCTGAATAGATTTAGACAGGCGCTCCTCATTGCTGTTATTAAAACGGTAGATAAAGAAGGAGATGGTAGCCATGCCAATCACCACAAAAGAAAATACACTCACAAAAATAATGGTACCCTGAATCTGGCTGCGGATATTGAGCCTGAACAATTCTTTGACCCCTTCCCACCTGAACCGTGATTTCATCAACTGGTTGCTGATATGAAAACAAAGAATGATCAACAGAAAAGAACAGAATAAATAGGCAAAGAGGGTTACAGACTCCAGCAGCCAGGTATTCCTTTTTACAATTACCACCTGCCTGTTGCCACCTGTATTGTACCAGAGCTCTGTATAATCACCTGCTTTTTTATAACTGAATTCAAATTCAGGAACATCGCCCTTACCCAGCTTTGACGGGAAATTGTAATTATTAAAATGATTGATGATCTTGCCATTCGTATAAACAGCATAGGCATAATTGGCATTCAGATCTGTCAGTGCATCCTGCGACTGGTTAAATAATTCCGGGTACAGTGCTTCACTTTTGTAGCGCTTCGATTTCATCAGCACAAAGAGGTATCCACTGATCCGGGTATCATTGCCAATGATCCGCTGATAAATATAACTGTACCCTTCTTTACTGTTTTCATACCTGAAAAGATCCGGCACATCCGTTGGTTTGGCCTGATTCAGCACCACTGTTTTTATAGAGGCATAATTGAGTGAATCCTCATTATACAAAGGATGGTATAAACTGTCGAAAGTATATATACGGGTGTCGTACTTGTTCAGGTAGCCCGAAAAATTCTGGTTGATCAGACTGTCTTTGAAAAATTTATTGCTGTATTCACCCAACTCAAACCGGTAAAAATTCTTTTTCAGAAAATCATTATCAAAATTGGTAGTGGCTATATACAAGAGATTCTCGCCCGACGGATCGGTTTGAATGGCCAGCTTTTCCGCAATCCTTTTTCGTTGTTCAAACTCCAGTACCCTGTTCTGGTGCATCACCAGCGCAGCAATAGACATGGCAAAGATCATTACCCAGAATATAAAGAAGGAAGACCTGATCAGCGTAACAGAAAGGTCGGCCTTTCGGAGCTGCAGAATCACCAGATATACAATCAGCCAGGCCAGCACCCATAAATACAAACTGATATCTGACCGGCCAATAAAAAGCAGTAAGCAGATAAATCCGCTGACCACCACCATAATGTATAACTGAATATCAAACTTTGCCTGATTCACAATACTGCGCAGCAGGATCTGCGAGAGGTAAAAAAAGTTGAGTGCCACAAAACAGAGAATAATAAAGCTTACCGAACTGTAAATATTCAGGCTGAAAATATTAGTAACATCAAAAGAAATCTTAGCATCCCGAACAAGGCTCTTGATAATACTGATTGCTGCAAAGCAACTCACTGTTAATGCAAAAACGGCCACTGCAGCATATTTGGTTGCAGACAGTTTACTTTCCAGCCAGGTGCGGCGGTTCAGGTGATTCTTGTAAAACAATAACAACCAGAAAAATAAAACTGCATTGATGAACAGATCCCCCAGAGAGGGATGCAGAAAATTAGACGCATACACCGATGGATCAAACAGCGGTAATTTAGAATAATCAAAAGGGAAAGGGAACAGGTAGGCAGTAATCCGCAGCAGTAAAACAACGGCCAGTAAAAAGCCAAATCCTTTAGAGAAAGATAATTGGGTTACCAGTTCTTCTGCTACAAGCTGTGCAAAAAAGAAGAGGAATAGAATGGCAAGCACCCGAAGAATGATGGTTACTGTATCATAGGCGATAAAAGCTTTACCGGCTTTAAGACTGATGCTGAACAGATACTGTCCCTTGCTGCTAAGCACGGCAACTGCCTTATCCCCGGTACTTATTTCGTACTGGTCTCCCAGTCCGGGATTGGCCGCAAAGTCTGACCGGAAATATTTGTTCTGAATAAAATAAGTCCACTTCACCGGCAGTACTGCAAATACAAAATAATTACTTCCCTGCATCACTACCGCTTTTTTGGTAATAATGAAACTACCGTGCGGGGTAGTGGTAAAAAACTGTCCGGCAGCCCGGTTGATCTCTCCCGGGGGAACTTCCATTTTATTGGTGCTCCAGTAAAGAATCTCATTGTTGTCCGGCGTTGTTGCTTTGTAGATGAACACGCCAAAAGAGGCGTCCATTACCTGATGATTTATTTCACCCGAATGTTGCCCGATCAGCGTTGCAAGCAGAGCAGTATCCTCCGAAAGTGCATTGATCTTTATTTCTTCGGCATGAATCCGTTCTTCGAGTTTACTTTTTACTTTCTCCGGCCCGGAATGGTAACTCCAGTAATTGGTGAATATGAAAGAAATGGTATACAGCCACGCAGCTATAATGATCAGATAACCGTGTTTATAGATAGTAGTGCGTATGCTGTTGGTCAAAACGGTTTAGTTTAATTTTTTAACCTGGTTCCAGATGGCATCCATTTGTTCCAGATTCAGTTCATTGAGTTTTTTACCGCTTTCACCGGCAATCTGTTCCATCTGCTGAAACCGTTTTATGAATTTCCGGTTGGTTCTTTCCAGGGCGGTTTCAGGGTCTACCCGCAAAAACCGTGCATAGTTTACCAGGCTAAACATGAGATCACCAAATTCATCCTCAATATCCGCTTGCTGCTTCGTAGCAATGGCTTCTTTCAGTTCAGCTGTTTCCTCTTCTACCTTTTTCCATACATCTTCCTTATTCTCCCATTCAAATCCAACCTGTTTGGCTTTCTCCTGAATTCTCAGGGCCTTTACAATGGAGGGCAGCGAGGAAGGCACACCTTCCAGAACAGATTTCTTACCTTTCCCTTCCTTCAGCTTAATCTGCTCCCAGTTTCTTTTTACCTCTTCTTCGTCCTGCACGGTTACATCCCCGTAAATATGCGGATGCCGGTTGATCAGTTTATCGCAAACGCCGTTGATCATATCTTCCAGCTTAAACTGGTTTTGCTCAGTTCCGATCTTTGCATAAAATACCAGATGCAGCAGCAGATCACCCAGTTCCTCACTAATGCCCTTCCAGTCTTCCTGGTCAATGGCGTCTACCAGCTCATAGGTTTCTTCGATGGTTAAAGAACGAAGCGTATGAATGGTCTGTTTTCGATCCCAGGGGCATTGTTCCCTTAACTCATCCATTATTTTTACTAAACGAAGAAATGCGGCAGCTTTGGTTTCCATAGAATTAATGAGTGGTCATTGCAGAAATGAGAAAAAACAGAATAAACAATACAAGCATGATAAACAGATTGATCCAGAATAACAGGGTAAATTTTAAAAGGGTTCTTTTTCTGGATTGATGGTAAAAGTTTCTGATAGATTTATACCAGTAAACAAAAATCAGGATTGAAAAAATAATACTTACTGTATTTCCTCCTTTATGACTGATCAGCTCAAGTGCAGCAGTTGATGTCATGGAAATCAGCAGAATAATGAATACCGCACAATAGAGGTGCAGGGTATACACCAGGTGGTCTGAATAATAGTACTTTTTCTTTCTGTTGTATAATACAAACAACACCAACGCAAAGAGCGGAAGTGAGGTGAATAAAATACTGGGGAAGGAATGTAAAAACTTTTCAATGACCGCATTTTGTATGGCTTTCTGATCTCCATGGTACTTTTCTTCGAGCGCAAAGTTTTTACGCTTGAACGCATTTTCTATAAACCCATCGCGTTTTACAGCAGGAAGCGCTTTTTGAACGGAGTCATATTGATACAGTGTTTTGTATTCGGAGGCTGACGGATTATAATAGAAATAACTTTCTTTATTGCCTTGTATAGACCTGAGCCGGCCTTTCATGGAGGTATCCCTTTTAAGAATAACCAGATCACTGTCTGTGCTTCGGATCAGGCGGTTTAAAGAATCGCTGATAAAAGTGATTTTCTGTTTTTGAGAAAGCTTCAGCGCCTCTGTATATGCAGTTCTGTTGCTGATCAATTCTTGGGTTACCTCTGCAGCAGTTGGATCTTTTTTGCCTTTTTCTGTAAAGTCTTCCTTACCCTGAAAAAAACTAAAATACAACAGAAAGAAAAAAGCAGAAGTAAACACATACATTCTTATGGGATGCAGGTAATCTGCCCTCCTGCCGCGTAAATGTTCCTGCGATAAATAACCCGGCTTAAAAAGCAGGTAGTTCAGGGTACTGAAAAATTTACCATCAAAATGAAACAGATCAAACACAAAATGGGTCAGCATGTTCCAGAAGCTTTCCCTTGGCTCTACGTTTTCCTGCCCACAAATATGACAAAACCTGCCATGGAGAGCGGCATTACAGTTTAAACAGACTTTTTCTTTTCTTTCCGCAGAATGGGACACAAGCCAATAATTTGCTTAAAAATAAGCAAGAATGCCGATTTTGTATGAACGGAATGCAGGGATCCCCCTATTTTATTTATCTTGTTCAAAATAACTGCTATGTATAAATACCTCCTGCTGCTTACCCTTACAGTGCTGCTGATCGGAACCGCAGAAGCACAACAAAAGAAAAACCTTACCCGCGAAGACTATGGTAAATGGCAAAGTATCGCAACAACTGATCTCTCTCCCAACGGAAACTGGATCGCCTACCAGGTCACTGTGCTGGAAGACAATGACACCCTCTTTGTGGCAAACCGCAGCTCAAACAAAATATATAAGCTGGAATTTGGTGCAAATCCCGAATTCTCTAAAGACAACCAATGGGTGGCTTACAGAATAGGACTGCCCTATAAAGAGGCAGAGAAACTGCGCGACCAGAGCAAACCCATCGAATACAAAATGGGATTGCTGAATCTGGAAACAGGTAAAAAAGAAGTCATTAATACCGTCAGCCGTTTTGAGTTTTCCAGAAATGGACATTTTCTGGCAGCCTATCTGGCCCCGCCTAAAGAGAACAAAGACAAAGGAAGTGTATTACTGCTGAAGAATTTAAGCGACAGCAGTACCAGAACCATTGGTAATGTTACCGAATACGCCTTCAACAAAAAAAGTGATCTGCTGGCCTATATAGTAGAATCGGCCAACACAGCAGGCAATTCTGTTGAACTGTTTGGCCTTACCAGCTACACCCTTAAAGTGGTGGCAAGTGATACCCTTAAATTTTCTAAACTAACCTGGCAGAAGGATGGAGACGGAATGGCTTTTTTCAAAACCTTCAAGAAAGAAGGATATGAAGAAGAGAACGCCGTTGTATACAGTTATACCGATTTGTATAAAGTACCCGCACCCGCACTAAAGGTATTTGATCCGCTTACCGCAAAAGGATTTCCTGCAGGCATGCGCGTTCAAAATGCTTCTACACTCAAAATGAGTGATGATATGAGCGCTGTGTTTTTTGGCATAAAACCCTGGACTGTAAAGCCTAAAAAAGACGAGAAAAAAGCAACAGACAGCAGTAAAGCAGCTACTGATTCTTCAAAATCAACTGCAGCTGTAAAACCTGCAGTTAAAGCAGAAGAAAAACTGGCCGCAGTAGATGTATGGCATTGGAAGGATGCAGAAATTCAGCCCAAACAAAAACTGACTTTTGGCAAAGACAAGGATGCCAGTTTATTATCGGTATGGAATACCACCACCAATAGTTTTTATCAGCTGGCAACCACGGAGTTTCCGGATGCATTCTTAACCGGCAACCAGCAGTATGCCATTGGTTCTACCGATGTGAAATACAAGCCTGCGTTTAAAGAAGACTATGCAGATTATACGCTGGTAAATACAAAGACCGGCGTATCGAAAGTACTTTATACCAAAATGCTCGATGAGGCTTATAAAGCACCACAGTCATCACCGGATGGAAAATACCTTTACTATTTCAAGGAAAAAAACTGGTGGATTTATACTATAGCTACCGATCAGAATACCAATATCACCGCCGGCATCAAAAGCGAATTCTGGAATACCAGAGACGACCATACTGCTACCAAACCACCATTTGGTATGGGTGGATGGATCAAGGGAGACAAAGAGATCCTTTTGTATGACGAGTACAATATATGGGCTGTAAAGCCCGATGGAAAAGGGGCACGCAAGCTTACCAACGGAGAAAATGAAGAGATCATGTTCCGGATAGTACGGACAGACTTTGAAGAACCTTTCCTAGATGATGCCGCTGCAATTTATTTATCTGCTTATGGAGATAAGACCAAAAAATCCGGATACTACAAGCTGGAAAAAGGCAAAACAGAAAAGCTGATCTTTGAAGACCTGATGATGAACCGCCTGTTTAAAGCAAAAGAGGCCAACACATTCAGCTTTGTAAAGCAGGACTTTAATCTTTCTCCGGAATTATACGTAACGGATAATTTTGTGAGTATAAATAAAGCTTTAACGACCAATCCGCAACAACAGAACTATTACTGGGGCAAGAGCAAGCTCATCAGCTTTACCAATAAGCTGGGCAAGAAAATGCAGGGTGCACTCTACTACCCTGCCAATTACGAAGCCGGCAAGAAATACCCAATGGTTGTTTACATTTATGAATTGCTTTCCAACAATGTTCACGGATATGTGGCACCGGGTGTAAGAAGAGCTTATAACACCACCAACTTTACTACCAACGGTTATTTTATTTTTCAGCCAGACATTGTATATGAAACGAATGAACCCGGTATGGGCGCAGCCAACTGTGTGATACCTGCGGTGGAGGAAGTATTGAAAACAGGAATGATTGATGCCAATAAGGTAGGCATCATGGGTCATAGCTGGGGTGCTTATCAAACAGCCTTCCTGATCACCCAGACCGATCTGTTCAAAGCGGCTATTGCAGGTGCTCCGCTAACCGATATGATCAGTATGTCTTTATCTATTTACTGGAACAGCGGAACACCCGATCAAAAGATCTTTGAAACTAGCCAGGGCCGATTCGACGGGCCATGGTATGAGAGAACAGATGCACATATACGCAACTCCCCTATGTTCAATGCGACCAAAATAAAAGCACCATTGCTGGTTGCCTTTGGAGATAAGGACGGCGCTGTAGACTGGCACCAGGGAATTGAAATGTATGGCACCATGCGCAGAATGGAAAAACAGCATGTAATGCTGGTATATGCCGATGAAAATCACGGACTGGCCAAAAAAGAAAACCAGATCGATTACCAGACACGCCAGAGAGAATGGTTTGATCATTACCTGCTGGGCATGCCTGCACAAAAATGGATCACAGAGGGCGTTAGCTATCTGAACAAAATGAAGGACAGAGAAAAACAAAACGAAACACCTAAGAACTAATCCATAAAATACAACCCGGTCATGCGCATCATCAATACAGCTTTATTATCTTTTGGTATGTCTGGCCGGGTTTTTCATGCCCCCTTTATCACCCTGCACCCCGGGTTTAAATTACAGGGGGTGCTGGAACGCACCAAACAGGCAGCGTTGGAGTTTTATCCGGATACCACTATTTACAGAACAATAGAAGAAGTGCTGAGCGATGCAGCTGTTGAACTGGTAGTGATCAACACCCCCACCAATACCCATTACGAGCTGTCTAAAAAAGCACTGATGGCCGGTAAACATATTATTGTAGAAAAAGCATTCACCACTACTTCGGGTGAAGCGGCAGAACTGTACCATATTGCCAAACAAAAACAACTCACTGTTTCAGTTTACCAGAACCGCAGGTGGGACAGCGATTTCAGTACTGTAAGACAAGTCATACAGCAAGGATTGCTGGGAGATATTACCGAAGCAGAATTTCATTTTGACCGGTACAAAGAAACACTGAGTCCAAAGCTGCATAAAGAAATGCCAGGTCCCGGAGCAGGCTTGCTGAACGATCTGGGCCCGCATTTAATAGACCAGGCATTGAGTTTATTTGGGATGCCGGTTTCACTGTTTGCAGATGTCAGAACATTAAGACCTGGTTCACAGGTAGACGATTGTTTCAGCATCACTCTTTTTTATAAAGACAAACGCGTTGTCCTTAAAAGTAATTTAATGGTCAGGGAACCCCTGCCCGCTTTTGTTGTTCATGGAACCAGGGGCTCATTCATAAAAACCCGTGCGGATATTCAGGAAACTGTATTGCTGGCCAATGAAAAACCCAACCTCACTAACTGGGGAACAGAGCCAGAATCGGAACAGGGTTTATTGCATACAGCAATCGACGGTAAAATTATTTTTGAAAAAATCCCCACGCTGCAGGGCAATTACTATCATTATTACGATGATGTATACCAGGCACTCATTAACAAAACAGAACCTGCTGTTTCCGCCCGCGATGGCATCAACGTCATGGAGATCATTGAAGCTGCCAGAGAGAGCAGTAAAATGCATAAGACGGTGCTAGTATTATAGATACAAAATCAACCAGAACATCGGATCACCGTATACTGAATTCTACAGGAGGTACTTGTTTTTCTATCAGAACGCAGACTTCCGTTTAAAAAGCTTTGAGTCCATGCATTTGAAATATTTGTGGATGGTAAGTCAGCAGATTCTCCCAGACTCAGTTCAAACTGATAGTTTCCGGACTTTACTGCCTGGCCAGACACATTAACAGTTGAAGGATAAATTAATTGCGCAGAGGAATTTATAACAATTAACAAAAAACCCGGAATCAGGTATCTTTTCATATTGCAGTCTTAAAAAATAAAACGCGTCTACCAACATAAGTATAAGCGATAAAAGAAACCAATTCTTACGTCGGTTAGGGTATCCTAAAGGTATAAGTTCCATCAGCCAAACTAGTGACATTTCATGTAGTAGTGAAAGTATACTCATTTTTGTTTTATCTATATTATATTTATTCAACCACTTTATGCACCAATACCTGCTTCCACTTGTTACTCAGTTTCAGCAAAATGCCAACGCAGCAAATGCCAGTGGCATGAAAGCGTATATGCTTCATCAGTTTGACTATTTTGGGATCAAAACACCGCTGAGAGATTCTATTGTTCATCAGTACCTTAAAGAGAACAGTATTACCCGAACTGCTGAATTGGAAAAAGTGATTAAGGAATTATGGAAGATGGACCAGCGGGAACTGCAATATGCGGCCATTGATGTATTCAAAGCGCATAAAGCACTCTGGAAACCGGCGTGCGTTCAAATGATTCAGTATTGTTTAACGCATAAAAGCTGGTGGGATACCGTTGATGGAATTGCCAGTGACTGGCTGGGGCCTTTTTTTACGCTGTTCCCGGAATTAACCCTTTCAGTAACCGACACATGGAACCAGTCTGATAATAAATGGCTACAAAGAAGTAGTATCCTGTTTCAGAAAAATGCAAAACAGCAAACAGACACCAGGCTATTGTGTAAATACATTTTAAGGCATCAAAAGTCCAAAGAGTTCTTTATTCAAAAAGCCATAGGATGGGCTTTGAGGGAATACAGCAAAAGTAACCCCGATTGGGTAAAGCACTTCGTTGCAAAAAACGAACTTGCTCCGCTGAGTAAACGGGAAGCCCTGAAAAGATTAAACCGGTAAACTTATTCCAATAAAAAACCCTTGCAGGATTTCTCTTGCAAGGGTTTTCAGTAAAGTATGTTGAATTACATTTTTTTAGCGTCTTCAATAAATTTGGCCAGACCGATATCCGTTAAAGGATGTTTGAGCAAACCTACAATTGAATCGAGCGGACAGGTACAGATATCAGCACCCAGTTCGGCTGCTTTGATAATATGTAACGGGCTTCTGATAGAAGCGGCCAGAATTTCTGTTTTATATTGTTGTACATCAAATATGTGGCGAAGCTGACTGATCAGTTCCATTCCATCCCAACCGCTGTCGTCTATACGGCCAATGAACGGAGATACATAAGCAGCTCCGGCTTTAGCGGCCAGAATGGCCTGTCCGGCAGAAAATATCAGGGTACAATTGGTACGGATCCCATTATCGGTAAACCATTTGATGGCTTTAATACCATCTTTGGTAACCGGAACTTTTACCACAATATTCGGGTGAATAGCGGCCAGCTTTTTTCCCTCTTCTACCATAGTGGCAAAATCGGTAGAAAGTACTTCTGCACTAACATCTCCGTCTACGAGTTCACAAATAGTTTTGTAGTGCTGGGCAATGGCTTCTTCGCCTTTAATGCCTTCTTTGGCCATTAAAGATGGATTGGTGGTTACACCGTCCAGAATTCCTAAATCATTTGCTTCCTTAATTTGAGCGAGATTGCCCGTGTCTATAAAAAATTTCATATGAATGGGTCCCTAAACGGGAATTTAATTGAAGAATTCTTTCATTTTGCCTTTTCAAAGCCCCTTTTAGGAAAAAGGGGTAAAAAGTGGCAGGCTACTCACATCGCACCGCTCAACCGCTTATCCTTGCTGTATTCCTACCCTGGGGAGTTTCAGCAGGAGCTGGTCGTGCGAGACCTGCCGCGGCAAAAGTAAGGATTGAATGCTTACCTTTGCAAAAAATATATTTTTATGGGTGTATCTGATCAATTGGCGCAAATAAAAGCAGACAAGGCCGCTGCTAATTTAAAAGCAGGGCAGGACTTTTTGGCCGCAAATAAAACTAATCCAGGTGTTGTTGAATTAGCCAGTGGTTTACAGTATGAAATATTAACTGCAGGTGCAGGCGAAAAACCCACATCGTTTAATGAAGTGACCTGTCATTACCATGGAACGCTTATAGACGGAACGATTTTCGACAGTTCTGTTCAGAGAGGCAAACCCGCTTCATTTCCATTGAACATGGTGATCAAGGGCTGGACCGAAGGATTACAACTGATGCCTACCGGCAGCAAATGGCGCTTCTACATTCCTGCGAATTTAGGATACGGGGACAGACAGGTTAGTGCACAGATAGGACCCAACAGTACACTTATTTTTGATGTGGAACTGATCAGCTTTACATAAGCTCACTCAGCTCCAGCCAACGGCTTTCTTTTTCTTCCAGAAGCTTGTTGATTTCAATCAGGCGGTCACTTATTTTTTGAATGGCTTCGAAATTCAATGTTCCGGAACTCATTTCATTGGTAAGTGACTGCTTTTCTTTTTCCAGTAAGGGCATCTCTTTTTCCAGCTGCTCAAATTCTCTTTTATCCTTGAACGACATGGCCTTTTTAGCAACAGGCGCAGTTGATGCAGG
>CALPNW020000054.1 GCA_943325035.2 Sphingobacterium thalpophilum
AGAAAAAGCCATTACCCAGGCGGTTGAATTTGCAGAAGACAGTGCCGACGAGGGCTGGTCTGACCTTCAGAAGCACTTTATCAGCGATAAGGATGTGGTGGTTGGTTTAGCTGCAAGTGGAACTACCCCTTATGTAATAGGGGCATTAAAAGAATGCAGTAAAAGAGGGATCATTACCGGAAGTATCTGCTGTAACCCAAATTCACCGGTTTCTGAAGCTGCGGACTTTCCGGTGGAAGTAGTAGTAGGTCCTGAATTTGTAACAGGCAGCACACGCATGAAAAGTGGCACAGCGCAGAAGCTGGTACTGAATATGATCTCAACTGCCATCATGATTCAATTAGGACGCGTAGAAGACAACAAAATGGTAAACATGCAGCTGAGTAATGTGAAGCTCGTAGACCGTGGTGTGAAGATGCTGATGGACCGGCTGGCCATTACAGATTACGAAAAAGCCAAAGACCTGTTGCTGAAACACGGAAGTGTTAAAAAAGCAGCAGAATCCATACACAATTAATTATTAAGCTACTGATTTTGAGATTGAAGGAAGGACACTATGCATGAAATTGAGCCATATTTTAACTGGAGGCATTTATATACTGCCGAAGAAGACCCCCTATCCCCTTTCTATAAACGAACCTATAGCGAGTTTGAATTTTCGCAAACTGTTTACAATTACTATATCCACCCCCAGTGGGATGATTTTGGAAGCAGAACACTTTACCTCAAGATCCTGTTCACCGATTACGAGCAGCATTTCTGTATTATCGAATTGATTGGCGAATGGAACGATGCCATTGAAAATGATATCATGGAATTAAAGCGGGAAATTATTGACCCGCTGGAAAAACAAGGCATTACCAAATTTATTCTCATCGCCGAAAATGTACTGAACTTTCACAGCAGTGACAAGGAATATTATCAGGAATGGTACGAGGAAGTGAGCGAAGAAAATGGCTGGATCATTGCAATCAATATGCCAGAAGCTACCCAGCAGGACTTCAAAAAGAAAAAACTCAACTACTACATTGAGCTGATGGACATTCCGGAATGGCGCGTATACAAGCCGGAACATCTTTACAGCAAAATAGACGACATTCTCTCCAAAAGAATTTCCCTGTAACGTCTACAGAAGCATGGGTAACCCCTGCTTCTGCCGGTAACCAATGCGATCTTATGTTCACTCATATGATTTGTTTTTAAGTTCGTTCTTCAAAACCCGTTTCATGCGGGAAAAAGGAAAGCCATTACAACCCTTCATTAAATTATTCCGGTCTGCTTTATACCCATTCTCTGCAGCAGTATCAGACAGGGCTTTATATTCACTCAAACAGAAAGCCCAGCTGTAAGGCTCCATCTTTGTCAGCTTAACAAAATCGATCCTGGAATATAATCCGGTATCCGATTTATTGCCCCTGTCATTTTTTGCAATAATAAATTGTCCGATGCTGTTCACTTGAATGATATGGTAAACTGCATTGGGTAACTGTGCCCACTTAGCCGGCTCAATTTTATAACTGATTTCATAATCATCCGAAAAATTGCCAGCCATATAAGCAGGTAGCCTGCCGGATTTCTGTGCATTGGTAACCAGATAAAGCAAATTAAAAAACAGCAACAGGAAATATCTCATAAAGCAAAACGGTTGATTGATTCAGATGTAAATTGATTCCGATGAAAAAATCAGGCATTGTTTAATTGCAGTCAATGCTGTTATCCCGAACTAACGGACTTAAGAACCAGAAATACCGACTCATCCGGATGAAACAGATAGCTGCTGGTTCTTATTTTCACTTCCAGCCCGCCAGCAAGTACATGGGTCATATAGTAACTTCCATAAAACAATACCTTCTGTACCATCCCCGGAATACCTTTACCACTAACAGTTCCAAAGGCCAGTTGTTCCGGACGAAGCAATACTTTTTTATTGACTGCCGATTCTCCGAGCAAAGGAATGAAATCCGGATGCAGACCGGTATCAATTAAATTGTATTCTCCCAGCAATGCTGCCACATATTCATTAACCGGATGATAATAAATATGCTGGGGCCTTCCCTCCTGAATAACAATACCATCCTGTATGATCATAATATGGTCTGCCCAGGAAAGTGTATCAGCCGCATCATGTGAAACCAATATACAGGTAATATGCAGTTTATTGCCAATGTCTTCGATTACTGATTTGATCGTGTCTTTATGTACCCTGTCTAAATTAGAGAACGGCTCGTCCAGCAACAATAAGGAGGGTGATGTGGTCAGCAGTCTGGCAAGCGCAATACGCTGTTTTTCTCCACCCGAAAGCTCATCCGGTTTTCGTTTCAGCAAGTGCTGGATCTGACAGATATAGTAGATCATCGCAGCCTCTTCGTCAGGAAGCTTGTTGGCCATTTCCAGCAGCTCTTCTATCCGGAAATTATTTCTTAATTCAAAATGCTGGGACAGATAAGCAATTCGCGGATGACCCGGCAGTAAAACATCGAGCGGGCCCCGCACTTTCTTTCCTTCAAAAATAATTTCACCCGCATCCGGCTGAATCAGTCCTGCAATCATTTTCAGCAAAGTGCTTTTGCCAGAACCGGTTTCGCCGGCAATAGCAATTCTTTGCAGCCTTTCCTGCGTAAAACTGATGGGCTTTACAATTGCCCTGCCTTGCTCCAGCCTGGTGACTCCTCTTACCGTTAAAAATGACATACCCGAAATAGGTTTATTGATTTAGTGAACTGCTGTAATATTAACTTTCCGAACACCATTCAGGTGCACTTCAATATGACGGTCGTGGGCTTTGTTACCAAACTCACTGATTACTTCCAGAATATCATAGTCTATAAAACTGCTCTCCGTTCCATCAATGGTAAGAATGCTGTATTCAGGAATCCTGTCCAATGCTTTACGAAGATTCACCTTATTTAAAAAAGTAACATTGCTGTTTAGTTTTATGTTGTACACCGGGGTTTCATGTTGCATGGTTTCGGTAATCCTGAATTCTGCTTTGAAATTATTGAGCAGGATATAATATAAAGAAATTAATAAGCCAATACAAACTCCCACCAGCAAATCAGTGGCCAGAATAATTACAATGGTTATCATAAACGGAATAAACTGTTTACGTCCCAGGCTCCACATATTACGGAATAATTTAGGTCTGGCCAGGTTAAACCCGGTTACCAGTAATATAGCTGCCAGCGAAGCGTAAGGGATCTTATTGAGTAAAAAAGGAATCAGCAATACCGCAAGCAACATAAAAATACCATGCGTAATGGAGGACAATTTAGACCTTCCGCCGGCATCTGCATTGGCTGCGCCCCTTACTACAACAGCAGTCATAGGAATAGCCCCCAACAGTCCGCAAAGCATGTTTCCAACACCCTGTGCCACCAACTCCCTGTTAACAGGAGTGATCCTGTTGCGTTTATCGAGTTTATCTACCGCTTCTACACAAAGCAATGTTTCTAAAGTAGCCAGCATACCAATGATTAACCCATCTTTCCAGATCTGTGGCACACTGAATAGTTGGGTGAAATCAGGAAATATGATTCCGGAAAACAGGTCCGACGGAATCGTTACCAGCTGATCGGGATGAAGCATATACTGAGGAGCAAAAAAATAGAAACAGGCATTTACAATAACCCCTGCCAGCACTGCAATCAGGGGTGCCGGTATGGCTTTTAATTTTTTGGCAAATGGTTGTTGAAATGCAATCATTGCAAACAGGGATACCAACGAAACAAATATGGCACTCCAGGTAATATGCGAATTAAATGTCTTAAGGTTGCCCAGGAAATTAGCAGAAGAAACCAGTTCTGCAAATCCGGAGGTCCAGAAATCTGGTTGTGAATAACCCAGCATCAGGGGAATCTGTTTGGATATCAATAAAATACCAATAGCGGCCAGCATCCCCTTAATGACTGCAGAAGGAAAATAACTGGCAAATACGCCCAATTTTAATACCCCTAAAACCAGCTGGAACAAACCGGCAATCATTACCGCCAGTAAAAAAATATTGTAATTACCCAGGGTTAAAATAGAAGCTGCAACAACAGTAGTTAAACCGGCTGCCGGACCCGATACTCCCAGGGCAGATCCGCTGATCCAGGATACCACCACCCCACCAATAATACCAGACATTAAACCTGCATACAACGGAGCACCCGAAGCAAGTGCTATTCCCAGACAAAGTGGTAATGCCACTAAAAAAACAGATAACCCTGCCGGAAGATCGTGCTTGAACCAGATCAACCGGTAGTATAGAATTTTACGCTTCATAAAGAACGGCGTTTAAAACCAGCGGGAAGGTACAATTTTATTGCCGGATGGTTTTGGAAGCCATTTGGCTGTTAATGTGGCTTATCCTAAATTTAATGCATGATAAACGAATCCATCCGCTCACAGTTCCTAGTAAGAAAAGACCTTACATTTTTAAATTTCGGTTCATTTGGAGCCTGTCCAAAGCCCATTTTTGAAAGATACCAGCAGTACCAGCTGGAACTGGAACAGGAACCTGTTCTCTTTATTGTAAAAACCGGTATGGAGTACGTCAGACAATCGCGCGAAGCACTCGGAACTTATCTCAGCTGCCATGCGGATGATCTTGTACTGGTCACCAATCCTTCCTATGCCGTAAACCTGATTGCTAAAAGTATGCCCCTGCAACCCGGAGACGAAGTATTAACGACCGATCTGGAATATGGAGCCTGCGACAGAGCCATCAATTATTATTGTGAAAAAACCGGCGCAAAATATGTTCGTCAGCCAATCACGCTGCCATTAACCTCCAAAGCGCAATTTGTAGAAGATTTTTTTAAAGGGCTTACCCCAAAAACAAAATTGATTTTTATCAGCCATATCACCAGTTCTACCGGGCTTCGTTTTCCGGTAGAAGAAATTTGTGCAATTGCAAAGGCAAAAGGTATCATGACATTTGTAGACGGGGCACATGCGCCTGCACAGGTCCCTTTAAATCTGACTACACTTGGAGCAGACATTTATACGGGCGCCTGCCATAAATGGATGATGGCACCCAAGGGATGTACTTTCTTATATGTAAACCGAGAAATACAAAACCTGTTTGATCCACTGGTAATCAGCTGGGGGTTCAACAGCACTACCCCGTCTCATTCCAGATTTCAGGACTATCACCAGGCACAGGGTACCAGGGATTTTTCGGCCTTCTGTACATTACCGGCCGTGATTGATTTTATGGAAAAGAATAACTGGCCTTCTGTAGCAAAAGAATGCAGGGAACTGGTACAGGCCAATGCGTTGCATTTCTGTAAACTGCTGAACAGCCAGCCGCTGGCTCCGGTGAATGACGACTTTATCCTTCAGTTATTCAGTATACCTGTTAACACACCGGAACCTGAAATACTAAAAGACCTGCTGTTTGATAAATATAAAATTGAGATCCCCGTAATGCGGCATGCAGACAAAGTGTATTTACGTTATTCCATTCAGGCGTTCAATACGCAGAAAGACCTTGATGTATTAACGGATGCGCTTACCGATATCATCAGTACCACTAACCTGATAAAGGTTTAATGTATACAGCAAAAAGCCCTCTTTTTGGGGGCAGTCTATCGCAGAGGGCTTTTTTTATAAGGTACTAACGTAAAGGTCTTCCACTTTCTTTCGGGCCCAGGGTGTTTTCCTTAAAAAGGTCAGGCTCGATTTAATGCTTGGATTGCTTTTGAAACAATTGATGTTGATCATATTTGCCAGATCTTCCCAACCGAAATGATGCACCAGATAGGTTAAGATCACTTCGAGGGTTTTTCCGTGCAGGGGGTCATTGGAGACAGTAGGTTCCATTGTGCAAAGATACTGCTATCTGCACAATCAGATAGCTGCCACTCAATTTTTACATACCATCTGCGGTAGGGCCGTACATTCGCGAAACAGGGATATTCAGCAACCGTAAATAAACGGTAAGCTGTACGCGGTGATGATCCGTGTGATTCAAGCACCAGGTACGTACAACTGCCGATTTTGGAAGGGTAAAATAAATCACTTCCCCGTTGCGCATACTCCAGGACTTTACAAATTCCTCATCCGTTGTATTGCTCAGAATCTCCTTAACTTTTGCAATCAGTTCATTATGCCGGTTCACTGGCTATACTCATTGCAGATTATTTTTATTTTGAAAGATGAATATACACTTTCTTTGTTGGTCCTATGGCCCTTTTCATCGCATCACTCAACTCCGGAAGCAATGGCAATTGCTATTATATCGGCAATGAAACAGAAGCCGTTCTGGTAGATGCTGGCCTTTCCTGCAGGGAGATTGAGATCAGAATGAAACTGAAGCAGCTGGATATAAAAAAGGTGAAAGCCATTTTTGTTTCTCACGAACATACGGATCATATTAAAGGCATATCGGTATTGGCGCACAAATACAATGTTGCTGTATATATTACTCCGGATACCGCTAAAAACGGGCCCAGACTTATTAAGCATCTGGCAAAACAGTTTACTGCACATGAGCCGGTTAAAATCGGAAAACTGGAAGTGTTCCCTTTTGGCAAGGAACACGATGCTGCCGACCCACATAGTTTTATAGTCAGCCATCAGGGAATCAATATCGGGGTAATTACAGATATTGGTATAGCCTGCAATCAGGTTAGTCATTATTTTAAGCAATGTCATGCAGCATTTCTGGAATCGAACTACGACGAAATCATGCTGGAGAACGGCAGGTATTCGCTGTTGTTAAAGAACAGGATCAGAGATGGAAAGGGGCATATCTCCAACAAGCAGGCCCTGGAACTATTTATTAATCACCGCCCGCCTGTAATGACCCATTTACTGCTCAGTCATTTATCGAAGGAGAACAATACCCCGGAACTGGCACTCTCCGTTTTTGCACCGCATGCAGGGGAAACAATTGTAACAGTTGCTTCCAGGTATGAGGCCAGCGAGGTGATCACCATCAGTACCCGTTTCCCTGCCCCTTTACAAACACTGGTTGTTACAGATACTGTGCCAGCCAAAGCATCATCCATATCGCCATCCATATCACCAAACGTTCCACCAACCGCAATACCACCCGTATCTGCCATCACTTCCGGAACACCGGATCCAGTTACTGTACCCACTCCCAAGAAGCGGAAGAAAAGCTATCCGGACAAGAACCAGATAAGCCTCTTCGACCTGTAACCGGTGAATAAGACCGCTTGATTTATCTGCAGAATTGGTTTAACTTGTATATGAACCAAACCAATTCGTTATGAACCATTATCATATCGTTTCAAGAATTGCGATTTATCTGCTTTCGGTAGTTCTGATCATTTTCGGTGTTTGCCACTTTCTGTACCCCCGCGATTTGTTTGTGTATGTTCCCGTTTTTATGGTAGGCGGCATTCTTTACGCCTACATCGTAGGGAGTTTATTTATTCTGGTAGGCGTTTCTTTTATCACAAACCAGTATGTTAAATTCACCAGTTATTTATTGGTAATCCTGATACTGGTATTTATTCTGTCTATCCATGTTCCCAATTACCTGAATGCCGGAAACAGGGACATGAAGATGGCTGCATTGATCAATATTCTGAAAGATGCTGCCATCATGGGTTTTGTGCTTCATATTGCGGCAGGCGCACACCACCAGCATTTACATTTCGAAGAAAGCGATTAGTTGCTTATTTTACAGAATGAAAAAAACATTGCTGCTTCTTGTATTTGCAATTAGTGTTCTGCAAACCTATGCCCAGTATAAGCTGCCCTATGCGTTATATAATTCCGAAGGAAAGAAAGTATCCTATAAAAAAATGATCCGCATCCTGAAGGAAAAAGACATTGTTTTATTTGGAGAGTTTCACAACAACGCCATTTCACACTGGCTGCAGCTGGAAGTAACCAAAGACCTGCACGAAACCAGACAAATGGTGCTTGGGGCAGAAATGTTTGAGGCAGATAACCAGGGTGTGCTGAACGATTACCTGAACGGAAAAATAAGTGCAAAAGGCTTAGACTCCAATGCAAGACTGTGGAAGAACTACCCTACCGATTATGCGCCATTGGTAAACTATGCAAAAGAAAACAAACTCCCGTTTATAGCAACCAATATACCCCGTAAATATGCAGGATTGGTATCTAAAGGAGGATTTGGTAAATTAGACAGCCTTACAGCAATGGAGAAAAGCTGGATGGCTCCACTGCCGATGGCTTACGACAAAACCCTGCCAGGCTATGTTAGAATGATGGAAATGATGGCCGGACATGGCAGTGAGAATATGCCAAAGGCACAAGCGAGCAAAGATGCCACCATGGCTCATTTCATACTGGCAAATTATAAACAGGGATCCCTGTTTATACATTACAACGGATCCTATCATTCAGATTATTTTGATGGCATCAACTGGTACCTTCAGCAGGCAAACCCTTCCTTAAAAAGGGGAACGATTTCTACGGTAAGTCAGCAGAATATAAAAAGCCTGCTTGCCGAAAACAAGGGCAAAGCAGACTTTATTATTTGTGTAGATGAGGATATGACCAATACCTACTAACGGTATAACAAATATTTTTTGCGCATTTCTTTGTACTGGCTCAATTCCGGTTCCCAGGAAGCATAAATTTCATCGGCAGATTTTCCCTGCGCCAGTTGTACACGAAACAAATCATTACCGATCAGGTAATTGATATTGCCAATTTCGCGGCTCTGGCTTTTATCGAAAAACTTATCTTTTTCAGGAAACTTATTGTACAGATCAATCATCCACTGAATCTGAATTCTTTTGCTTTTGCGCAGTTCAGCCACATCGTAATTACGCAGGTCTAACCCATAACATTCTTTATTCATGTGCAATGGTGTTTCGCTCATTCCCGGAATGCTGATGGGGGTGTAAGAAAAATCATAAATGCCCTTGTACAGCGGGCTCCCGAAAATGGTAAAAGGAAACTGAGTGCCTCTTCCATGGTTGAGTACGGTACCCTCAAACAGGCAGGTAGTAGGATATAATAGGATACTCTGTTGTGTGTTCAGATTGGGAGAAGGTTTTACCGGAAGCGTATACGGCATATCATGAGTGTAGTTGGCAACTTTTATGATATTCAGCTTACATACGAGTTTGTTGGGCAACCATCCCTGTCCGTTAATCATTTGCGCAAACTCAGCAATGGTCATTCCATGAGCAATAGGAATGGGGAACATACCAATGCCCGATTTATATTTCATGTCCAGCACAGGACCATCCACCAAATAACCATTGGGATTCGGCCGATCAAGGATCAATAACTCCTTGTCATTTTCGGCACAGGCTTCCATGATATGCGCCAGTACATTGATGTACGTATAAAAACGGCAGCCAACATCCTGTATGTCAAAGATCATCACATCCACATCCGCCAGATCTTCTTTAGACGGCTTACGTTTTGGCCCATAGAGAGAAATCACTTTAACGCCGGTAGCAGGATCTTTTTCGTCGGACACTTTAACACCCGCACTGGCATTGCCCCTGAAGCCATGTTCAGGACCAAACACCTTTACTATATTAATACCCAGCGAAAGCATGCTGTCTACAAAATGCCTCGTACCCACAATAGTAGTAGGATTAGCAAGCAGTGCAACCCTTTTGCCTTTTAATAAGGACAGGTAAAGTTTGGTTTGATCCGCACCGGTGATAACGGGCTTTTCTTTTTTAAGTACCGGTATTTCGGAATGAACTATTCCGGCATTGCCGCTTAAATGATTGGCAGCAACAGGCAATGCAATCAGGCTTAACCCAACCAATACTGCGGAGAGTTTTTTACTGAATAACTGATGTGAATTTTTCATAGCGTAATATTACAAAACAAATGTTAATGGCTATCCTGAATAGCAGGAACCTGTTTTTTTGTTGGATGGTTCAGGGAACGATCACAATATCATATTTACCCAGCAATCCGGCAATGCCGGCCTGTGAGAATTGTGTTTTTTTGAGTTTATTCTGTTCCGGATTGATGGAATAATTAAATGCTGTTCTAAGGTCTGCTTTTTCTAAAATGGTGTTCTCGAATTTCGCATTCAATAAATCGCATCCATCAAAAAGAGCGCCGGTCAGATCAGCTTCTGAAAAATCAACTTCTACCAGTTGCGTATTCACGAATCGGGTGTTTTTGATTTTTCTTTTGAAAAATGAAGAATGATTCAGGTTACAACTGTTAAACTGAACCGACAAACCAAAATCATTGCAATCATAAAAAAGAAGGCCCAGCATTTTGCAATCCTTAAATATCACATCCCTGAAAGAGGTTCTGGAAAGTTTGGCCAAACTTAAATTACAATCAAAAAAACTACAGTCAATAAAAGAGATCTCCGAAAGATCCGAATTGGAAAAATCACAGCCTTTGAAAGTACAACGCTCATATTCCCCCTTCGCCAGTGGCGTTTCTGCGTAACTGTGCTTTTCGAAAGTCTGGTCTTCTGTAAAATGCTTCATCATGATCTGCAAATTAATTAAATCCGCCGGTACGCTTGGATTTAACGGGCTCCGGCCATTTCTGAGGACCATTGACCCCATTGGGCAAAACGGATTTTTCTGTTGAGCTGCGTTCAGGATCTTCACAAGCCATATAAACCAGTATAGCTGTTAGTATCGCATTGTTGCGCACATCATCAAAAATGATTTTATCATACGTATCCCTGTTGGTATGCCAGGTATAGTTAAAGTAAGACCAGTTCAAGGCACCAAGAGAAAAAGCAGGTGCTCCGGCTGCCACAAACGACGCATGGTCTGAACCACCACCTCCGGGCATACCGGGGAAATTGGTTTTAATAGAATCGCTGAACTGTTTAGGCACAGCGGCTAACCATTTGCCAAGGTATTCTTTGGCTTTGGCATAACCCGAACCACCAATATTCACCACTCTTCCGGTACCATTGTCCTGATTGAATAAAGCCTGCAGGTTTCCAACAATTTCAGGATGATCTTCTACAAACGCACGGGAACCGTTTAATCCCTGTTCTTCACTGCCCCAATGTCCTACCAGAATCGTCCGTTTAGGAGAAGGATATACTGCTTTTAAAATACGCATGGCTTCCATCATCACTAAAGTACCTGTACCATTATCAGTAGCACCGGTACCACCGTCCCACGAATCAAAATGTGCAGATAGCATTACGTATTCATTGGATTTTTCTGTTCCTTTTATTTCAGCAAGTGTATTGAAAGTGGGCACTGTACCCCGCTCTTTAGATTGTGTGAAAACACTGATAGATGGCTGTTTTCCCGACTCCGTTAAACGATAGAGTAAACTATAATCTTCGAGTGCAATATCAATAGTGGGGATTTTTTTTGTATTGGCAGCAAAGATTTTATTTACGCCAAAGCCGTTACTCCATAAGCTGCCAACAATACCCGCAGCGCCCGCATTTTCTAATGCTTCGGCCAGTTTAGCATTGCTGAGTCCTGTTTTGCTGATGCGTTTTTTCCAGGCATCTGTTTGAACAGTTCGGTCTTTTTTCATCGCATCAAAAGATTCTCTGGTACCAAATTCCTGCCAGTTATAATCGGGTCTGCCGGTAGGCTGTGGCATGGAGATCATTACAAACTTCCCTTTAACAGCAGGCAGCCATTGAATAAAACTGAGTGAGTCTGCCACATCGGCCAGTATGATCATTTCGGCAGTAACCGGCTTTTTGGTAGCCGGGCTGAAAGCAAGTTGTGTTCCTTCTAAAGAGCGGGTCCAGGGGGCAATCATATCTATATGGGAAACACCTCTGTCCCATCCGCGCCAGGTACCATAGTTTTCTCTGCGGGCAGAAATACCAAAGTTCTTGTATTGTTCAAGTGCCCAGTCACTCGCCTGCACCATTTTAGTAGAACCTACTAAACGCGGACCAATTCCATCCATGAGCTCATGGGCCATCCGTTTCAACTGTGAATTATTGGTAGCCTCTTTAACAATGGCATTGACCGTTTCGTTGGTACTGCCTTGCTGTGCAGCAAGTGGCAGCACAATCATGCTTACCCCTACCAGCAGGGCTGAGCATTTACTACTGAATAATCGGAGGTTATTTTTCATCTGGTAATGATACAAAACAAATAGCCCATTCCCTGAGAAACCAAAGAGTTTTTGATGGATGGATGAATAACAGGATTTTCTATTTTAACGGGCAACTGCTTTACCGGCAGCTAAAGGCCCAACCCGAATTTTTTTGCAGTGTCTTTAGCCGATTCATATCCTGCATCTGCATGCCGGATAACACCAATACCCGGATCATTGCGCAATACGCGGCTTAACCGGATTGCAGCATCTTCCGTTCCATCGGCAACAATGACCATTCCTGCATGAATACTATAGCCCATCCCTACTCCTCCGCCGTGGTGCAGGGAAACCCAACTGGCCCCACCTGCGGTACTGAGCAATGCATTCAGCACCGGCCAGTCTGCCACCGCATCACTGCCATCCAGCATGGCTTCTGTTTCCCGGTTGGGAGATGCTACCGATCCTGTATCCAAATGATCTCTACCAATTACGATGGGTGCTTTTACTTTTCCGGTTCTAACCAGTTCATTAAATGCCAGACCGGCTTTCTCCCGTTCACCCTGGCCCAGCCAGCAGATGCGTGCAGGCAATCCCTGAAAAGCAATTTTTTCTTTCGCCAGTTTTAACCAGCGCTGCATACTTTTATTTTCCGGAAACAGGTTTTTGATGACCTCATCTGTTACTGTAATATCATCCGGGTCTCCGCTTAATGCGGCCCATCTGAACGGCCCCTTTCCTTCACAGAATAACGGGCGGATATAGGCAGGTACAAATCCGGGAAAATCAAAACAACGTTCCGTAGGAAACATAAGTATTGCTGTATTACCGGTATGCTTTTGTTCATACTCCTGTGCCCTGGCCCTGATATTATTTCCGTAATCAAATGTTATGGCGCCCATGTCCATCAGCTGTATCATTAATTGTACATGATGATACATGGTTTCATAACTGAGTTGTATATACCCTTCCGGATTATTGGTGCGCATTTCATTGGCATCGGTATTGGATAAATGTTCCGGTATATATCCAATCAGCGGATCATGTGCCGATGTTTGATCGGTTAATGTATCAGGAACCACTTTACGTTCTATCAGCCGCTGTAACAGTTGAACGGCATTGCACAGAACGCCGATGCTTTTTGCAATCCCTTCATTTTTATACAACAATGCACGATCGATGGCTTTATCGATATCAGTGAATTTTTCGTCGAGGTATTTTGTTTCTATGCGTTTATCTATTCGCCATTCTTCCACTTCTGCAATCAGCGCTACTCCATCATTCATGGTAATGGCCAGTGGCTGTGCACCACCCATTCCACCTAAACCTGCAGTAACATTCAATGTGCCGTTGAGCGTTCCTCCAAAATGTTTGTCTGCAATAGCTGCATAGGTTTCAAATGTTCCCTGCACAATTCCCTGCGAGCCAATATAGATCCAGCTTCCTGCGGTCATCTGTCCATACATCATCAGCCCCTTCTGCTCCAGTTCGGTAAAATGTTTCCAGTTGGCCCAGTTGGGAACCAGCTGCGAATTAGAGATCAATACGCGGGGTGCATCTTTGTGGGTACGCATGATGCCTACCGGCTTTCCGCTTTGTATTAAAAGTGTTTCATTTTCTTCCAGCGATTTCAACGAGGCGATGATTTGATCGAGCGCTTCAATGTTACGGGCTGCTTTACCCCGGCCTCCGTAAACGATCAGTTCTTCGGGGCGTTCTGCCACATCCGGATCGAGGTTATTGAGCAACATGCGCAAAGCAGCTTCCTGCACCCAGCCTTTGCAGTTTAACGTAGTTCCAACGGGTGTTTTGTATTTAGCAAAATCGTAAGTGGCAATCATTCCTGAAATTAAGGAATTCTAGTATACCAAATCCTCATAAGCACCCTGTAATTCATTATAAGCATGCTGGTCTTTGGCGGCTTTGGCGGCAATCATTCCTTTTTCATACCAGCCAATGGCCTGCTCTTTTTCTCCCAATTGCTCCAGCAATTTAGCGAGGTGGTAATAAGATCCCACATAGTCCGGGGATTCAGTAAGAATGGCTTCAAATAGCGCGCTGGCACCTGCAGTGTCGCCCGTTTTCAACAATTCCAGCGCCAGTGCATGACGTAAAAAATTGTCATTGGGGTTGGCAGCTAAAAATTCTTGAATGCGGGCTATTCTATCCATGGGACGAAGATACAGCAAACCATATTCCCCTGATATTGACAATTTTTTTAACAAGTTTCTATAATAAATTTCAGGGATTTAATTTGCCACTTTATAAACAGTCCTATATTTGCATTAGTTGCATAAACAACTAATTGAACCGACAAATAAAAAACATATGAAGATTTTAGTTTGTGTCAGTAAAACGCCCGACACCACCTCAAAAGTTGCCTTTACCGATGGCAACACTAAATTTGATGAAGCCGGGGTTCAGTGGATCATCAATCCATACGACGAATGGTATTCTTTGGTTAGAGCCATTGAATTGAAGGAAAAAGATGCTGCTGTGGCTATTCATTTAATTACTGTTGGCAATGCAGATGCAGAACCCATTATCAGAAAGGCATTGGCGCTTGGCGGGGATGAAGCCATCCGCGTTAATACAGACAATTCAGACAGCTATTATATTGCAGCACAAATTGCAGAAGTGGCCAAACAGGGCGCTTATGATTTGATTTTTTCGGGCAAGGAAACACTGGACTACAATGGTTCTTCTATCGGAGGAATGGTGGCCGAACTTACCGACCTTCCTTATATCTCCCTTGCAACAAAATTTGATCTGGAAGGA
>CALPNW020000055.1 GCA_943325035.2 Sphingobacterium thalpophilum
CAGATCGGTGGAGTGCAGAATCGGCAAACCGGGAACATGATTAAAACTGGACGCAATCATATAATAATCAGCCCCTACCCTGATTGCATCAGGATCGCTGTAATCGGCATGAAGTACCGGATTTTGAAAAGTACCGGAAACTGATCCCTGAGACAGACCCAGCGCTGCAATAAACCAAAAAATACAGATAACTAATAGTCTTTTCATTGTAAAGGGTTCCAACCGTTTAGTACTTTATCTATAGATATTTTTCCGGCTTCTGCGGCAGATAATTGTCTGGACCAGCTTACCCTGCCAGCCGGGCTGGAAGATGGACCACTGCTGTTATATTCGGCGTAACGGCTATTCAAATGATTGTCGTTATTGTTCCATTTACTCCAGCCTTCCGCTTTGATATGTGCCCCCATAAAACAGTTAAGATAAGTTACCTGTGCATAGGGCCTCCATGGGCGGCCCAATGATACAGCATGTAATGAAGTGTCTCCTGTTAAGGTACAATTATTAAAAATATAGCCAAACTCATTTTCTTTTGGAGTAGATGCCGCAGTAATATGAGAATTCTTTTTACTGTAGATGCGGCAATTCTCAAACCAAACGGTGGAAGACCCAAATATAAAATCGGTAGTACCTTCTATATAACAGTTTTCGAAGAACTGGCGGCTATTATCGTGATTGGTGAAAAGCACATCCTGAAATCCAAGGAACCTGCAATTCTTAAAAATGGCTCTGTCGCCATCGCTTTCCACTGCTACTGCCTGGCCTGCAGCAACACCTGCATCATTCTGGAAACTGATATTCTCTGCGGTGAAATCTGCAGCCATTATCTTAAAACTCCAGGAAGTTCTGGTACCAATAGTGTCTCCGGATGGCGCAATTTTACCTGTATGATCATTATAAACAAGTACTGTTTTTAACGGGTCCTGGCCTACTATGGTCAGGTGTTTTTTAGCAGAGTCTATCAATAGCTTCTCTTTGTAAATACCGTTTTTTATAAAAATGGTTACCGGCACCTGGTTGTTTTCTGGTATGGAGTTAAGTGCCGGCTGAACAGCAGTATAATCTCCGGTACCATCCTGTGCAACCGTAATCAGAGATGCTTTTTTTACCTGATCGGAAAATAATTTTAACAGAAAGTCGTCCATGCAGGCAACGGTAGAATCAATCCAGGGATTGAATAATAAAAAACTATGCGGAGATCCTTCAAAAGTTTTTACAGCAGAATAAATATGGTGCCTGTTCAACACCTTAATAAAATCTTCTCTGCCGGCATGCATTCTTGCCACACTGCTGTTAATGAACAAGGTGGGGGGCGTTAGCGCATTCACATGCCAGAGCGGACCCGCCTGTTTCCAGTATTCGGGATTTTCCTGTTTGGTATAACCAAACCATAGTGTTCCTGCCGAAGGCTTTTTACTATCATCCCCTTCGCCCGATTCCGGATGAATGAACGCAAGTGTACCATCAATGTCTATAATAGCATTAACCTGTTCAGATCCTATCCGCCTGGTTGTACCAACAAATGCAGCAAGCTCACCGCCGGCAGAATGGCCAGATAGAATAATTTTTGAAGTGTTGATGCTGTATTTTTTTGCATTGTCCTTTACCCAACGGATGGCTGCATTGATGTCTGTTATTGCTGCAGGATATAATGCTTCTGTGGAAAGCCTATACTCAGGAGTTATACAGGTGTAACCCAGCAATGCCAGTTTTTCAGCAAGCGGATGATGCATGGAAGGGCTGCCACTTCTCCAGCCGCCCCCATGAATAAAGAGAATAACAATATGATTGTTTTTTGCTTTATCAGCAGGTGTAAAAACATCCAGCACCAGCTTTCTGTTCCCCACTTGCAAATAAGGAATCTGTAATTTTTTTTTAACCAGCGCGCTCTCTTGAAGTGATGCGATTTTTATGAAAGGATAATTTTTACTGTTTTTCCTGTACTCATTGTAAACAGAATAGGAAGTATCAGACAGTCCGGTAATTCCAGCTACAGACTGAGCATAGGATTCAATCATTAAAAAAAATACTGAAAATGTAAAAAATAGTTTTTTCATTTATTTTTTTATCGCTGGAACAAATACCCTATTAGTTAATTCAATATTCAATCCCTTCAACTCTTTTAATACAAGCTGGGCAATCAGCCTTGCCCCCATTTCACTGAAATGGGTATTGTCTGCTCTGCCATCCGGATAATTCGGATGTTCACCTGCTTGCAACTGAAGGAATAGTAATTTAGAATTTTCTGCGCCAAACTGCTGATACAACGCTCTGCTTTTTTCATCGAGGTCTATGATCAGCACATTTTGTTCTTTAGCCACTTCTCTGGTAAGAGCAGCGTATTCTTTATGTGTTTCAATTGCTACTCCTTCTTTATCAAATTTCCTTCTGGATACCGGAGTAAACAGAATCGGAATGGCTTTCTTATTTTTTGCTTCGGTGATGAACTTCACCAGATTCATTTTAAATGTATCCGGAGTGGCATAGCGCTCCAGCTTTTCTTTCGCCTCATCATTATGGCCAAACTGAATAAATATATAATCCCCTTCCCGGGCTTCTTCGATCAGCAATTTCCAGATACCCTCACTGATAAATGTTTTTGTGCTGCGGCCATTTTTAGCCTTATTGACAACTGCAACAGAGGAATCCCAGAAATAAACAAAGGGCATCCCCCAACCGGTTTCCGGATAGGTTTTGGTTTCTTTGATGCTCATGGTAGAGTCTCCTGCAAAAAATATTTTTACTTTTTTATCATCTGCAAAAGCAAGTGAAAGCAATACCAGCGGAACTACAATATATTTCTTCATTTTAAAATGCTGTTTATATACAATTCAATATTAGTATAAAAAGGATGCAAACTACATTTGGCTGCATCTGAATTATCCAGGTAATTTAATCCATTTTGTTTTTCCCACGCATCAGAAATTCCATCTGCGTCAGTATCTGCTAAAGCCTGAAGCGCGCGAAGTGCCGGCCATGCACTGGTAGTTTGATCGTAAGGCGTTCCATGGGCAAACCCACCCTGCACATCAATAAACCCGCCTGTTCTGTTTTTAACATCCTTAATGATTCGGTCATCCAGTGTATCCCTTCTGTGACTGGCCCCGACCAATTGTAATACCAGCGAAAAAGCATCTTCTGCTTTTTGTACCGGCACTGCCAGTATACTGTGCGGCTGATCAATGACCGTAGTTTTTTTATCCTGCTCAGTACCTCCGTTCCCCATGTCAATACCCAACCAGTTATTGGCCGAAACATCGCTGGCACCATCTACATGATTACCGGACACATACCATTTCCCAAATCCGATGGTTTCATTTTTTCCGGGGTTAACAATCCGGTACCGGACTGATTTAACCGTATTAGGACCATACTTGTAATAGTTGTTGATGATGTTATAACCGCCCCCTTCCCCGGCATAAATATTATTGCCCCCCCAGTTATAAATCACATTGTTGGTAAAATCTACCAATTCTGTTGGTGTATGCCTGGTGCCATTAAAACGAGGTGTGCGGTTGTTACAATGTGCAAACAGATTATGATGGGCAGAGAGATGCAAGCCACCCCAGATTCCACCAAAACCATGGTGTTCATAATCTTTGTCGCCTGTTTCGAAATGATAGGAATAATTAAGTGGTTCCGAAATCAGGTTCCACTGCAAAGTGGTACTATCGCCTGCGTAAACAGAAAAAGCCTCATCGGTACTCCAGCTCATACTACAGTGGTCTATGATGATATTTTTTCTTTTGGTACCACCAAATGCATCATCACCCCCGTTCCCATCTACCATTCCGCCTTTCTGGTTCTTATCCCCCATTCTAAAGCGCAGGTACCTGAGCACAATATTATCTCCGGCTATACTCACCGGATAATCAGCAATACAAATACCATCTCCGGGAGCTGTTTGCCCTGCAATGGTTTTATCTCCGGCAACAGCTAATTTAGACTCCAGATGAATAATACCCGATATACTAAAAACGACTATGCGTTTCCCTTTTACTGTAACTGCTTCTCTGAAGCTGCCTGGTCCGTTATCATTCAGATTAGACACTATCGCCACTTTACCTCCTCTGCCACCCGAAGTGTATTTACCAAACCCTTCTGCTCCCGGAAAAGCAATCGCTGTTTCTGGAGCTAAAGCAGTCGTTACTTTTTTTTGCTGGGCGCAGGAACACAGTGCTATAAAAAGCAGGCACGATGCAAACATTAATTTATTGATCATTGCAGAGTTATGAAAAGGTGAAAAACAAATAAGGCTGCTTTCCTCTATGTATTTGGATTGCAGCCTTATTTTATTGCTTTTAATCAGTAAACATTGTTAATAATTGGGGTTCTGTTTCAATAGCCCCTGGTAAGCCGAAAGTGTAGCCTGGTCGAAAGGAAACAGTTCACTCTTACCCGTTACAAAGAAGGACGCAAATCCCTGAGATAACTGTTTGCCATCAATCAGATTGGTGGTTAAATGCTGCGCCCAGTCGGTTCTTGTCCAGCCTGTTAACGGAGAAGGAACCTGAGTAGTTCTCCAGAATGGCATAGCCGTAGTAGCTGTATTATTTCCGGCAAAGTATTGAATTTCTTCACCAACATTTTTCCAGTATACATACTGCGGAACATTTGCATAAACACCCATTCTGTCTCTGATCTGTTCTATTTTAAGTCTGGTTTCTTTTAATTTGGCATCCAGCAGGTTCCAGCGGATGAGGTCATACTTTCTGATACCCTCATGACCAAATTCAAGGAAACGCTCATTGGCCAGTGCATCAAAAAATGCAGCTTTAGTAGTTGGTGTAGTACCAATCAAACCAGTGTTGCCTCTGTATCCTCTCTTTCTAACTTCCTCATAAGCAGTTATTGCTGCTGCTGTAGGAGATCCGTTGATTTCATTGACCGCTTCGGCATACATGAGCAAAACATCAGCAAAACGAATCATAGACCAGTTATAACCCACATTCAAAACAGTACCTGGTAATAGTGGAACTCTCCAGTCTCTGCGGTATTTTCCTGTATTTAATTCGCCCAGTTTTCTTTGACTCTTGATATTAGAAGAAGAGGTTACCTGATAGTGTGTAGTAGAAACATCCCTGCGGGTATCTACAGAATCAAATGCGTAGAAAAAGTTAGGAAGCATTTGAATACCACCACCACCTGCTCCATAACGGGATGCATTGTTCAAGGTAGGTCCGTCGTAGTTGCCCATCCGGCTATCACTGTTTCCATTACCGCCACCTGCTCCGATTTCAAATATTATTTCTCCCTGAGGATCATATACAAATGAAGTCACTTTCTTCCAGATATCTTCGTAGTTAGGATTCAGTGTATGCTGATCTCTTCTGGCCATTAATTCCTCACACTCTGTTTTTGCAATACCATAGTACGTAAGAAAATCATTTCTGCGTTCCATCTGGCCATTGGCTCTTAAAGAAAATCCTCCACGATGTAAGGCAATTTTTGCTCTTAAAGCCATTGCAACCGCTTTGGTAAGTCTTTCATTTCTGGGGCCTGCATCGGTTCTCCATGGCATAAGCGCTTTTGCTTCCAGCAAATCTCCCAGTAACTGGACATAAGTGGAATCCCTGTTGGCCTGAGGCACAAATAAGCTCACTTGCTTGTAAGATGGAATACGTGGTGCAGGCACATCGCCCCAGTTAAGGATCAACTGAAACATGAATTGTGCTCTTAGTGTTAAAGCTTCTCCGTAAAGACGCTTTAAGGTAGACTGTTCAACAGCTGTTCCGGTTTTATACTGAGTCATCAATGGAATCTGTTCTATACAGAGATTCGCTTTTTCTACCCCGCGATACAACTGTCGGAAAGGGTTGGCAATTTCAGAATTGGTTAACAATAACTGGTAACGGCCAACTCCTCTTCTTCCATTGTCTATATTTCCACTTACAATTCCTTCATCGGAATCGTATGGATAATACATGTTGAGACGGATACCATATCCATTATCTCCCTGCAGTTCATCATAAACGCCGATAATAGCGTTGGTGGCATTGGCAACATCAGAAAATGCCTGACCAATACTATACTGGGATACGGGTTCCACTTCTGTATATTTTTTACATCCGATGGCAAAGAATAGGATTAAAAGCAAAACCGAAGCTTTTAAAGAATGTTTTTTATAATTTTTCATACCGAACAATTTTAATTGATTAGAAACTAACATTTACACCAAACAACCAGGTAGCCGCACGTGGGTAGGCTGCAAAATCAACACCAGGAGTTAAAGGGTCACTTCTTCTGGAAGTAACATCCGGATCAAAGCCTGAATAGGTGCTAATGGTTGCAAGATTGTTTACAGTTCCATAAATCCTTAAATTAGAAATTTTCATTTTATTCAGTAACGCCTTAGGCAAAGTATATCCAAGGGTAAGGTTGTTGATTCTCAGATAAGAACCATCTTCAATAGCCCATGAATGTAACCACCAGCGCTGAACCCTTACCGGACTCCAGATGGTTGCATTGGCGTTCATAGCGGTAAGTTCAGTAGGATCTGTAACCCGCACACCTGCAGCATTGATATTGGTAAATCTGTTCTTTACCATATCCAGAGTATTCAGATTGGCAAAAGCACCATCTGTCCACTCCAGCTTATTGGCATTGTAAATATCATTACCTACCACAAAGTTCATAAATACAGAGAGATCGAAATTTTTGTAGGTGAAATTATTAGACCAACCTCCCACAAAATCAGGATTTGCATCTCCAATCACTTGTCTGTCGCCATCTGCTGTGATTACACCATCACCATTCAGGTCTTTCCACTTAAGCATACCCGGCTGAGGCACACCATAAACACCATTTACAGCTATACCAGGTTTAATAGTATATGCAGCAGTAACAGCATTGTAATTAAAATCGTTCACCTGATAAAAGCCGTCAGTAACAAAACCATACATTAAACCTACCGGCTGACCAACCTGCACCAAATAATCATCTACCCCGTCAGAACCCTGCCAACCTGAGTTTCTTGTTTGAAATGGAACACCTCCCAAACTTTCTACCCGGTTTTTATTAAAGGAAATATTGACATTAGAATTCCAGGTGAAATTTTTCTTCTCAATAATATTTCCGGATACCTGGATCTCAACACCTCTGTTAGAAGTAGCTCCGATATTCTGCAACTGGGAAGTATATCCTGTAGTTGGAGGAATTGCTACAGCAAGCAGCAGGTCTTTCGCAGTATTTTTATATACATCTACAGTAAGCTGTATTCTGTTTTTAAATAAAGACAGATCCAATCCAAAGTTCTGGGTAGTATTTTTCTCCCATCTTAACACAGGATTAGACAATGAGGTAGGCGCAAAACCAGGTAAGATGGAGTGATTGAACGCGTACTGACCTGTAACACCGTACAATTGCTGATAAAGTAAATTACCAATCCGGTTATTACCAACAGCACCATATCCGAATCTTATTTTACCATCACTGATAAAGTTTACTTTATTAAAGAATTTCTCTCTGGAAAATCTCCAGGCAAATGAACCTGAAGGAAATACCAGTGTTCCATTCTCTGAACTGAATTTAGAAGAACGGTCTGCTCTTAAATTAAAGTTGGCCAGGTATTTATCGTCATACGCATAAGTAACCCGTCCGAAATAAGAAGCAATTCTTGCTGCTGGTTCTTCAAATGAAGTCGGAAGCGGCTGGGCAGAACCGGTGGGTGCTGAACCCAACCCCATATTAGCCAGTGCTTTTGCAGCAGAAATATCGGAGGGAAAATAACGGGTTTCAAAAGAAGTTTGAACAGAACGAACATCTACTACTTCCTGACCCACCAAAACAGTAATATCATGGTGCTTCTTATAATCATTCAGGCTATACTGTAAAGTGTTGGAGTTGGTAATGGTGCTGTTATTCTGCTGACCAATGGAAGCCACCGGCAAAGAAGCAAAGTTTCTTGCAGTACCGGTTATTTTGCTGTAAAAAAGATCGGATCTGATGCTTGAATTATCGTAACCGATCGTAGACCTGAATGTCACATTCTTTGCGATATTGTAATTCAGGTAAGCGGTTAAATAAATAGCTTTTGTAAATTGTTTTCTGTACTCAGCATCTGTAAGAATAACCGGATTGGTTGCACCAGCAGACGATAAATAATAGGCTTCATCAAAATCATCAATACCAAATCCGTCTCTTGATAATTCAAATGGGCGGTAATTGATGGTATGTCTTAATCTGTTGGTTGTTCTTGTTCCACTGTTGGTGGTACCTGCACCTAATATTTCCTGATCCAGGTAACGGGCAGTAAACCCGATTCTTAAACGGTCGGATGCTTTATGATCCAGTTTAAAGTTCACCAGCTTTCTGTCGAAGCCAGATTGCAATTGAATTCCATCTTCTTTATTGGCCGTAACACTTAAATTAAAAGTAGTGTTCTGGTTGCCACCGCTAAAAGACACGTTGTGGTTAGAAAAAGAAGCTTTTCTTCCGAATACCTGATCCTGCCAGTTTACAGCAGCTAACTTTTTATAGTTAGCCAGTGTATCCCAGGTTGTACCATAGGTTTGTGCAAAACTGGTTTCATCTGCCGCAGTACCACGGCTTCTTTCGTACTGCCAGAGTACAAAATCGTAAGGGCTCATCACATCCATGAATTTGGTTAACTGTCTGTAACCTAGAGATCCGTTATAGTTCACCTGGGTTTTACCGCTTTTTCCGGTTTTGGTAGTAATGATGATTACACCGTTAGCAGCCCGGGCACCATAAATAGATGAAGTAGATGCATCTTTTAATACATCTACTGAAGCAATGTCTTGCGGAGAGAGTACGGAAAGTGCATTCTCTACCTGCACACCATCTACAATATATAAGGGGGAGTTATCCTGAGTAATAGAACCACCACCACGAACTCTTACCACTACATCGGCACCCGGGGCACCTTCTGTAGACATCAGTTGAACACCCGCCAGTCTGCCCTGCAGTGCATCTGCAGCAGAAGACATCGGAAAGTCTTTCAGTTGTTTGGCGCTTACCGATGAAACTGAACCGGTAATGTCTTTTCGCTTAATGGTATTGTACCCTATCACTACCACATCATCCAGCGATTTTACTTCGGCAGTGAGTTCGGCATTAATGGTTGTTTTACCGGCAATAGCTACTTCGTAGTTAATATAACCCACGTTGGAGATCACCAGGGTAGTTGCCTTAGCATCGGCTGAAATTTTGAAATTACCCTGGGCATCTGTAGTAGTTACTGTTTTAGTACCTTTTACATTTACCGTTGCATTGGCAACAGGTTGCTTGTTTTCGGAGGAAGTAACGGTACCCGTTATTATCCTTCCCTGGCCGAAACCGGGGTTAATCAGAGACAGTGTCGTTAACAATAGCAGACACAGACCCGAGGTTTTGAGAATTCTAATCATAATGCAGCATTTGACGTTAAACTTGTAAAAATAAGCTCGAAAAGAAAACTGAAATAGATGGGGAATATAAAATCTGGTATAAAAACCCGATTTAAAAAAGCAGAACATGAATTGAACTGACTTTTCACCTATGGCAAGCAATTTTCTTAACTAGAGATTAACAAACAAAAAATGAAGATTTTTCATTTATTAGGCTCAACAAGTCTACACAGAACTTTGAATGGGCAGAAGGTTTGAGGCGTATTTTTTTACGCAATCGATGCCGATAACGATATCTATTGTTTCTTAGCTATTTTTACCGCATGAAAATAGTCTTTGCCTCTGTGGGGAAAGCCCATGAACCCTATGTAAAAGAAGGAATTGCCGACTTTACGCAACGGGTCAATAAATACTTTAAAGCAGAGTGGCAGCTGTTTCCGGCACCTAAAAATGCTGCCAGCATGAGTGAGCAGGATCTGAAAAAAGCCGAATCGGCCCTGATCCTCCAGTTTCTGCAAAAGGAAGACTATCTGGTATTATTAGACGAACGCGGAAAACAGTTCAGTTCTCCGGCGCTTGCGCAATTCATACAGCAAAGGGCCAACGAAAGCGCAAAAAGAGTTGTATTTCTGATTGGAGGGGCATTTGGCGTAGATGAACTGATCAGCCAGCGGGCCGATTTCACCTGGAGCCTGTCTCCATTGGTATTTCCGCATATGCTGGTTCGGCTGCTACTTTCCGAACAAACCTACAGAGCCTGTACTATTTTAAGAAACGAGAAGTATCACCACATGTAATTGCCAACCTTACTACAAAGCATTTATCTTTAAGCCCAAATATGTCCCTGTAATATATGATAACCATTACCCTCAGTATTGTATTAATTACTTCAGTAATTTCTTTCACGGCTTTCTCTAATCAGAAAGTGATGGATGACCTGATATTCTATCCACCGGCTGTAACCAACCGCAATCAGTGGTATCGTTTCATTACCTGCGGACTGATTCATGCCGATATCATGCACCTGGTATTTAATATGTATTCCTTTTACCTGTTTGGGGATATAGTTGAAAAATCATTTGCCACCATTTTTGGGGAACAGGGTAAACTGATCTATGTGATTTTATATGTAACCGCACTGATTGTAAGTATTCTGCCAACCTATATGAATCACCAGAATGACTACCATTACAGAAGTCTGGGAGCATCGGGTGCAGTTTCAGCCATCATCTTTGCGGGGATCTTCTTATACCCTACAATGGGTATGGGTATTTTTCCCATACCATTCCATATTCCGGGCTTCATTTTTGGACCAATCTATCTGGGAATCTCCTATTATATGGCCAATAAAGGACACGGGAATATCAACCATTCTGCCCATATCTGGGGAGCAGTATTTGGGGTGGTGTTTATATACATTACGTCTAAGTTCTTAACCAATTTTGATCTGTTGGGTAATTTCCTGAATCAGGTGATGGGTTATTTACGGTAACTGATCTGCAGGAGTTTTTGGGTAGATGACCCTATTTTAAACCGGTTATCGATCCGAAGGCCCGGTATACAGATTATTTTCTGGTCCATCTCCAGCACCCATACTGCTTCTTTCTGGGTTTTACTGAGTTTGGCATCTATGAAAAACTTAGCTAATTTTTTCTTTTTATTCATTCCAAGCGGATAAAAATAATCGCCTGTTTTCCATTTACGGAGTAACAGCGGAAAAGCGATCTTATCTGCATCAATGTATTCAACACCCTGTTCGGTATGCATTTCTGCGGGCTTATTGATGATTTTCAGTATAAGACTCCCATCGGTAAAATGGGTTTGTCCTTCCTGTTCAATCAAAATATGTTTAGCCGCTTCAGTAGCCAGTGGTGCAATAATAATCCAGGCACGGTTTTTAATGATCCGGTGGGTAGAAGATGCAACGGTGCTGCCATTGCCTGCTCCGGACAGCTTCAGCACTTCAGGTACCTGAGCTGCGGCAAAACCGTAAGGCCTGATCATTTCCCAGGTAATGGTATTTAAAGGATCGGACTTCACCCATTTTAAAACAGGAATATGAATTTCATTTCCTTTGTATTCCATCAGTTTGTTTAACTGCAGCGCAACCGCCTGCTTGTACAACATGGCCACTTCACCTAATCTTTCTGTATTGCGCATTAAATTTTCTTTCACGTTGGGATACACTTCCTGTAACTGCGGAATCAGCTGGTTGCGAAAATAATTACGGGTGTAATCATTGCTGAGGTTAGAAGAGTCTGTTATAAAATCGATCGTATGTTCCCGGGCGTATGCCTCCAGTTGTTCCCGTGTAAACGGCAATAAAGGTCTGATGACCGATTGGTCTTTATTGTATGCAGGAATTCCTTTGAGTCCGTCAATGCCTGTTCCCCGGAAAAAATGCATCAGAACGGTTTCAATAGAGTCATCGGCATGATGAGCCGTAGCCACCAATTGAAGACTTATAGCATCAGGAGTGTGAATCTGTAAATCACTTGATGAGGTTTGCAGTAATTCTGCAAACCATTTATACCGGAGCTCACGTGCAGCTTCCTGGGTAGATAAATGATGATCGGCTGCAAATGATTTTGTGTCTACCTGTTTTATCCTTACTGCTGCACCAAGCTTTTTACCCAAATCTTTTACAAAATTTTCGTCGCGGAGACTTTCGGCTCCCCGTAACTGAAAATTCATGTGGGCAAGTTCAAAAGGGATATCACAGGACTTCAGTAAATGAGCCAGCACCGTACTGTCCAGGCCACCGCTTGCCCCCAATAAAACAACAGATCCGGGCTGCATCAATTGTGCAAAAACACCCTTCCAGTGCAACCTAAAGCGTTCATTCAAATCCATTGAACAAAGATAATGAATCAATAAGCGGAACCAATCAGGCTTTTCTGATGAAGCTTGCGGTCAATGCAGCAAAGCCACTCACTAAACCACCAACTATTCCAGTTACAAAAATTACCGCAATATATGACCCACCCAACGGTAATATCTGTGCCACTTTTGCAGCAAGCAGGTGTCCGTTCACCACGTCCTTTAAATAAGCCATTGCAATCCATAAAAGAAACACACCCAAAAAACCACTCAGGAAAGAGCGGCCGGCATTCTGTTGAATAGCAGCAGATACCACAAAAGAAGAAATCACAAAACACCACCAAGGCAGGCTGGTAAAAATGCCAAATACAAAAGCGAGTAATGCAGTTAATATAATAGAAGTGATCAATTTCATGATTGGAATTTTAAAGTTGAGTAAAAGTCATTAACCATTTAACCTGCTTGTTGGCAGGTGCATCCTGCCGGCTCATAAACAATATGCGGTAATATTTACCGGTTGCCCAGCTGTTTACAAATGAATCATAGTATTTACTGCCCGGATTACCACTTTGTCCGCCCGGATATACCCCATAAGCCTCAATCGCGTCTGTAAGGTGAACAATCATTCTCCAGCTCGGACCATGTGCTTCAGTTGTAGCATTAATGATATGCCTGCCTCCTCCGATCGGTAAATGCAAACTGCTTAATGCCGGTATTTTTAAAAGATGCTGCACTTTAGTATCCTTGAATGCAGACCACTCCAGTTTGCCGTCAGCATCTACTGAAGCAAGGTATTTGGCCCCTTTTTGAACGCCTTCCATTACTGCATCAGCAATGGTTTCCTTTTTATTGGGAGTGTTCACATTATCGGCAAATTTATACGCACTGTCATTAATTAAACTCTCCAGTAAGGTAGATTCATCAGGCCATCCCAATGCCAGTTTGGAGGCAGCAAACTCGTCCGACCACATGGCGGTTTCCACACTATCCCAGATAACATGAAAAGCGGTAGCACCTTTTTCATGAACATCAGTTTTCAGGTTCCAGTTCTTCATAAGGTCTACATACTTTTTCTCTTCAGAATTTAAAGCAGACTCATTGATGTATTTCAGCAGAACAGGACGGGCCATTTCGGCAAATACATTGTAATTATCCATTTGCAAATGCTGCATATCTTCTGCAGTAATATTACTCATTGCATTCAGCTTTCTGTTGATGATGATTCCTCTGTAGATAGGAAAATTACCGGCTGCTCCCAGATAATACGGGTAGGTAGCATCTGTAGATTGCTGATTGGCGCTGCTTACAAAACCTCTTGCCGGATTTTTAATCATCGGATTTTCATCGCCCGGAATCATTCCCTGCCAGGCGTAAGAACTATCTACCCCGGGCTGAATAAAGTCTCCCTGCCGTTTCCATCGGGCCACAAATGCAGCTTGTTGTTTAATAGCGATATCGCCTGTTTTAGAAGCAAAAACAAAGTTCTGTCCGGTGGACTTCCAGTTAGAGATCGCTTTTAAATAGTCGTCATAATTACGTGCCCTGTTGAGCATGTAAAAAGCCATTAAGCCGCTGCCTGCATCATGTGCGGTCCATCGGAGCGCAAGGTATTTGCCTTCGGTGCTGCTGTTCTTAAACGCCTTGTCGTACATCACCGGACCAAAATTGGTCATGGCAATATTTTCTACCTGGTCTTTTGCACCTCTCACTTTAATTACTTCTTTACGTTGGCCCGCTTTAACCCATGCACCATTGTACCAGTATTCATTTAAAGTAGAATCCCTGAATTTCATGTCGTAATAATCTATCACATCCCTGCCTGCATTGGTTACACCCCATGCAATGCTATCGTTGAAACCGATGATCACAGCAGGAGAACCCGGAAAGCTAGCACCATAAGTACTGTGCGTTGGTGTGGTGATCTGAACTTCATACCAGAGCGAAGGAAGGTTTAACCCAAGATGCGGATCATTACTCAAAATGGGTCTGCCACTTTTTGTTTTGGTACCCGAAACCGCCCAGTTATTACTACCATTGTTTTTATTCGGCACCATGGGTGCAGTAGCAGTACTGGTACCGCCAGCATTATTCAGATAGGCTAGATCCATATCTCCCGGAGCCTTCGGTATAATAGAAGGCTTACTGTAAATTGTTCCTGCCGGAATGATCGGATCTAGAGAATCCTGCAGGTTGGTAAATAATTTATCGAAATCGGCATAGCCAAAATGATTTTTTGCATTGCTCATCTGCAGATCGGTGGTAGCCCCTCTTGCAGTAAGATCATAAGACATGAACATCTGAAAGAGATAGGTCTTTAAAGGGGTCCAGGCTTCTGGTTTATAATCGAGCAGCTTGTATTCGAAAGGAATCTGTTCGGGCTTTAATGAACTGATATAAGCATTGACCCCTTTTGCATAATGATCTATAGCATCCCTCATTTCGGGGTTGTTCTTTTCTACAAATTGCTGTGTTTGTTCTGCTCCATATACCATTCCCAGTCTGCGAAAGAACTGATCGGTTTTAATTCTGTCAGGTCCTACAATTTCGCTCAGCCTTCCACCTGCCAC
>CALPNW020000056.1 GCA_943325035.2 Sphingobacterium thalpophilum
CGAGGTATCTTTAATGGATCTGTTGAAGGATGATTTTGAGATTCATAAGCCCAACCATATTCGTAACGAAAGCATTACCAAAGACAATCTGCTGATGTTACTGGACAACCTGAAAGAAAAACTGAATAAAAAGCATCCACTGAAACATGAAATTTATCCGGTGATTATGTCGCTGCTGCAGACTGTTGATACAACCATTGAATACGTTCATTAAATCAGAAACAGATCAGCAGCAATTCCATCTGCATAAAATTTTCCTTTGCCCGGAATAACCAGAAAATGACCGGTATGATTAATTGTTCCCTGTGCAATGAATTTTTGGGCTCCGGATAATACCGTTTCTGTGATCAGTTCGTTTCCGATTTCTGTGAGCCTGTTCAAATCAATTCCTTCTGCTGTTCGGAGGGCAGTCATCATATATTCATTGACCTGTTGTGCCCGGGTGAGTACTTCTATTTCAAATGGAATCATTCCTTTGCTGATGGAACTGATGTACAAACTATTATTGGCAATATTCCATTGCCTGCATGTGCCATTGAATGAATGGGCTGCAGGTCCTAATCCAAGATAAGGTTTACCCTTCCAGTAACTGGAATTATGCCTGCTTCTTTTGCCGGGCAATGCAAAATTGGAGATTTCGTAATGTTCATAGCCCGCTGCTTCGGTTCGTTCCATGAGCATAGTAAAATGAGTGGCCTGTATTTCAGGGTCCACATCGGCCAGCAACCGGTCGGTGATTTTTTGGGCCAATATGGTTTTGGGTTCAACCGTTAATGCATAGCAGGATAGATGCGGTATATTCAGCCCAATGGCGATGTTCATATTCTCCTTCCAATGTTCATTGGAAAGTGTAGGGCCTCCATAAATCAGGTCAACCGATAAATTGCTAAAGCCCGCGGTCTGCGCTTTTTTGATACAATCAATGGCCTGCGCTGCATTGTGTGCCCGGCCCATCCATAATAGATCTTCTTCAAAAAACGACTGAATGCCAATACTGAGCCGGTTAATACCTGCCTCTTTCCATTCTGCCAGCTTTTTCTCCGAAATATCATCGGGGTTTGCTTCGAGCGTAATTTCAACATTTTCTGTAATGCTGAATAAGCTGCGGATCTCCTGTAATAGAAGGTTCAGCTCCTCATTCGACAACAGGGAGGGAGTTCCTCCTCCAAAGTATATGGTTTCTACCGGTGCAGTGATATAATTCCTTTGCAGTCTGGCTTCTGTGGTGATTGATGCCACCATTTCGGGCAGTAACTGCTTGTTCACGGAAAAATGAAAATTGCAATAATTGCAGGCTTTTTTGCAGAAGGGGATATGAATGTAGATACCTGCCATAGAAATAAATAATTCATTAAAATTACTATTGTTAGTGGTTCATGCGTCATTAATCACCGGCATTCAATATTTTTGGGGGGATGAGATTCCTGCGTAGCTTTTTTGTATGGCTTTTTTTTTTCATGAGTGTCCCTTTTTTGCATGCTCAGAAAGATTCAGCCCTCGTATTGGACACTGTGGTTAAACAACAAATTGCAGTCAGTTCAATCAAAGACAGTCTACAGCCTACAACCCATTCACTCAAAAAAGCAGGAATTGATAGTCTGTTAAAGGGTAGTCTGCGGCAAAGCCTTTTAAAGGATAGTCTACGGCAAGACTCCACCCAAAAAATAAATCAGATTCCGGCAAAAAGCAGCATCGATACAAGCACATACCGGCAATTTATGGTGCATCCATATTTATCAATGGAAGGGAAACCTGTTTTCATGCTCATCGATTACAGGAAAGAAAGGTCCAAAGATTTTTTATTTTATCTCCTGCTGGCTATTGTGACTTTACTGGCACTTATTAAAGTAGCATTCCCCAAATATTTCCGGAACCTGTTTTTATTATTTTTTCAGACTTCCCTCCGGCAGAAACAAACCAGAGAGCAGCTTTTGCAGGATCAGCTGGCCTCTTTGCTGATCAATTTTTTATTCCTTGTATCTACAGGATTATTCATTACCCTGCTGATACAATACAAGGAGTGGTCCGGTATGGACTTTTGGGTACTGTACGCTTATGTAACAGCCCTTTTACTGGTGATATATAGTGGCAAATATTTATTTATTCTGTTTGCCGGCTGGGTATTTAATAATAAGGAAGCAGCTCAGGGTTATATATTTTTAGTATCAATGGTCAACCGTATCATGGGAGTTTTGCTGATTCCGTTAACGATCTTGATGGCTTTGGGAAACGAAAATATTCTGGCGGTTGTGGCTACCCTTTCTATGGGACTGGTTGCGCTGTTGCTGCTTTACAGATATCTTGTATCATTTGGCTCATTAAGGAATGAGCTGAAAATCAATGCATTTCATTTTTTCCTATACCTTTGCGCGGTAGAGGTATTACCAATGCTTTTGATTTATAAGCTATTGGTTAACTATATCGGCTGATTTTTAACATTTGCAAAATTATTAGTTAGCAGTATGATCAAGCACAGATCTAAACAATCAGCGGGTTCGAAGACGAGTAAGAAAATTCTGATTTCTCAGCCCAGACCGGAGAGCGAAAAGTCTCCCTACTTTGATCTGGAAAGAAAGCATAATGTGGAATTTGTTTTTCAGCCCTTTATTGTGCTGGAAGCAATCCCTGCCAGAGATTTTCGCAAGCAGAAGATTGACATCAATCATTATACCGCTATCATTTTTACCAGCCGTAATGCCATTGATCATTTTTTTCGCACGAGTGAAGAGATGAAGGTCAGTATAGCTCAGGATACCAAGTATTTCTGTATTACCGAAGCGGTGGCACTCTATCTTCAGAAATTTATACTTTACAGAAAACGTAAGGTGTTTTACGGAGCAGACGGAACCAATAAAAGCCTCTTTGATGTGATCAATAAGCACAAAGAGTCCGAAAAATTCTTGTATGTGTGCAGTGAAAATCAGCAGGATAATGAAATTGTCAGCTGGCTGAAAAACAATAAATGCGAATTTGAACTGGGGTATCTGTACAGAACCATCAGCAACGATATTAAGGAAGCAGTAACAATGTATGAATACCATGCTATTTGTTTTTTTACCCCGAGCGGTGTAAAAAGTCTGCTGGATAATTTCCCCGGATTTAAACAGAATGAAATAGTGCTCGGCGCTTTTGGAGCAAATACCACCAAGGCTGTTGAAGAAGCAGGGTTTGTGCTGGAAATTAAAGTTCCTTCGCCGCAAAGACCTAGCATGGTGTCGGCACTCGATCATTTCCTGAGTACCACAAAAACAACAGCTAAATCTGCTGCTAAATCTGCTGCAACAGCAGTGAAGGCGGCGGCATCAAAAACAGTGGTTAAGGTTGCGGTAAAGCCTGCGGTTAAAAAGGCGACTCCATCAGCAAAAGCGACTCCGGCCGTGAAAGCAACTTCAGGAGTAAAAGAAACTTCTGCAGCAAAAGCAACTTCAGGAGTAAAAACAACACCGGCCGTGAAGGCAACCTCTGCAATCAAAGCCACAGCCGCAAAAAAAGCAACTGCCGGTAAGAAATCCAAGGCAACTTCAAAATAAATAATCCTGAATAAAAGGCATCCCATTAAACAAACCCCTCAGCTGAGGGGTTTGTACTTAGTAATATCTTTATCATGACCAATCATAAAGGCAATAAACTACAAAACGAAACAAGTCCGTATTTACTTCAGCATGCATATAATCCGGTAAACTGGTATCCATGGGGAGAAGAGGCCCTTGCAAGGGCAAAGGCAGAGGACAAACCCATATTGGTAAGTATTGGCTATTCGGCCTGCCACTGGTGTCATGTTATGGAACGGGAAAGTTTTGAAAATGAAGCAACGGCTCTGGTGATGAATGAGCATTTCATTAATATAAAAATAGACCGGGAGGAACGTCCGGATCTGGATCATATTTATATGGATGCGGTGCAGGCAATGACCGGTGGAGGCGGATGGCCGCTGAATGTTTTTCTTACACCCGGCAAACAACCTTTTTACGGCGGAACTTATTTTCCACCACAGCGGGCACACAACCGTTCCAGCTGGATAGAAGTGCTGGAAGGTGTTTCCAAAGCATATCGCGAAAAAAAAGCGGATATTCTGGCGCAGGCAGAAACGCTTACCGGACATTTAAACAAGAGCAATTCATTTGGATTAGTGCAGGCTGGTGAGGAAGCGGAAGCGCAATTTTTTTCCGCATCAACTTTAAATACGATTGCAGAAAACCTGTTGAAACAGGCCGATACAACGGATGGTGGTTTTGGCAATACACCCAAATTTCCACAGAGTTCCAGCATTATTTATTTATTAAGACATTATCATTTTACGGGCAATGAAACTGCATTGGCACAGGCATTACTGAGTTTAGATAAAATGATCATGGGTGGAATTTACGATCAGCTGGGGGGAGGATTTGCCCGGTATAGTACAGATGCCCGGTGGCTGGCACCTCATTTCGAAAAAATGTTATATGACAATGCATTGCTGATAACGGCCATTGCAGAAGCCTGGCAGATTACCGGAAAGCCGCAGTATCAAAAAACAATCGAGCACACACTTCAATTCGTCGACAGGGAAATGACCAGTCCGGAAAATGGGTTTTACAGTGCGCTGGATGCAGATAGCGAAGGAATAGAGGGCAAGTTTTATACCTGGACCAGGGCCGAACTGGAAGCTATACTGGAGAAAGACACCGCCTTTTTTTGTGAATGGTATCAGATTGAAGAAGCGGGTAACTGGCCGGAGGGAAAACACGAAGAATTACCCACCAATATTTGCCATACAAGCAGGTTCCCATCCACAGAGGAGCAGGAACAAATCAATACCTGTATACAAAAACTGATGGTTGCCAGAGACCAAAGAATCCGGCCATTACTGGACGATAAGATCCTGCTAGGATGGAATGCCATGATGATCACGGCCTGTTGCAAAGCATATGCCGCACTGGTGAATGAACAGTCCCTGCAGATGGCAGTAAAGAACATTCAATTTTTAGAAAACCGGTTCTGTAACCAGGAAACCGGTTTATGGAACCATACTTTTAAAAACGGGCTGGCTAAAATCCCTGCTTTTTTAGACGATTATGCCTTTCTGATACAGGCATATATTCATTTACAGGAGATAACCGGTAATCCGGCCTACCTGCTGAGTGCAAAAAAACTAACCGGGTTGGTAATAGCTCATTTTACAGAACCGGAAACCGGATTCTTTTATTACACACCCGATTTTCAGACCGATGTGATCATGCGTAAAAAAGAAGTGTATGATGGGGCCACACCAAGCGGGAATGCCATTATGGTAGAGAATTTGCAGTACTTGTCGGTTGTATTTGATGTGGCTGCATGGAAGAAATTGGCAATTCAGCTGATGGTTTCTCTGGAAAATGCCATTCTGAAACACCCTACTTCTTTTGCAGTGTGGGCAGCCAGTGTTCAAAAAGAGGTAATTGGCGTCAAGGAAATAGTGATTGCAGGGCAGCAAGCGCATCAATATCTTTATCAGGTACAGGAAAAATATCTACCCAATAAAATAGTTCAGTGTGCCGAAACTAATTTCCCGGGATTTCCGTTATTACACGGGAAGCGATTTGAATCGGATCAGGTACTGTTCTACTTATGTAAAAATTATACTTGCGGGCCGGCTTTTACATCGGTGGAAGACTTTTTAGCAAATGTGTAACAAGTTTTGTTTTAATTTGCTTCCAACACTGTTTTTTCAGGGGTTCATATCCTTCTAAATAATAATCTATCGTATTTGACGTTACATCTACTCGCTTCTGTTAAAATATTAGAAACAAGGGTTTTTTAAGGGCCAACAGCCGTTTGAAAACATATATTTGCAACTGTCAAAATTATTTTAGGAAAATGAAAATTCATCTCTCGCTTATAGCCGCTGCGGTCCTGTCTTTGACCATGATTTCCTGTTTCAAAGGAAAGAAATCCAAAGGTGTTCCTGATGACGGACAACTACACGGTGTTGCGCCTACTGCAAAGCAGAGCATGAACGCACCGCTGAATATGGTTTATGTTCAGCCCGGAACCTTTCACATGGGACCCAGTGACGAGGACGTGAGTTACAACTATAATTCCAGAAACCGCCAGGTTTCTATACCTGGTTTCTGGATGGATGCAACAGAAATAACCAACAACGACTATCGTCAATTCATTTCATGGGTGCGCGATTCACTGGCCTTCAAAATTCTTTTTGGACAGGGCATCAATAAGCCTGACGATACCATGGCGGTAGACTGGAAAAAAGTCGCTTCCATCAAATGGGATAAAAATACAGTAGAAAAGCTGAACGAACTGAATCTGGCCCCCGATAATCGTTTATACGGAAAACCCGATATTGATCCGGAAAAACTGGTTTACCGGATAGAATATCCCGATTTAAAAGAAGCTGCCAAAAGAGAAAATGCCGGTCTGCCTCTGAAAAATTTCATTGTTAAAAAAGACCAGAAAATATATCCGGACACCCTGGTTTGGATGAGAGACTTCTCCTACTCTTACAATGAGCCGATGACCAAGCGATATTTTGCGCACCCTGCTTTTGGGAACTACCCGGTAGTTGGGGTAAACTGGAAACAGGCAATGGCATTCTGTCATTGGAGATCTCATATTCAAAATGCCTACCTCGAGAAAAAGAAAATGGCGGTAGAATCAGATTACCGGTTGCCAAATGAAGCAGAGTGGGAATATGCAGCAAGAGGCGGAAGAACCAACTCCATGTATCCATGGGGAAGTTATTATACCAGAAACAAAAAAGGTTGTTTACTGGCCAACTTTAAACCAGGAAGAGGCAACTATGCAGAAGACGGAGGCTTTTACACTGTACGTGCAGATGCATACTGGCCTAATGATTACGGTTTATATAACATGAGCGGAAACGTAGCAGAGTGGACCGGTTCCTACTTCTACGAAGGGGCTTACAATTTCATGTCCGACATGAGTCCGGACATCCGTTACGATGCAAAAGAATCAGACAGGCCTCGTGAAAAAAGAAAAGTGGTTCGCGGTGGAAGCTGGAAAGACATTTCTTACATGTTACAGGTAAGTACCAGGTCTTATGAGTATCAGGATACCGCTAAATCCTATATCGGATTCCGTTGTGTGATTGATCTTGCTCCAAAAATGAAAAAATAATCTCTTACCCTTAAATAAAAAACAATGGCTGCTGCAATTCCTCCTAAAGTTAGTAAATGGTTTGACGTTGGTGTATCCATCGCCGCAGCGGTGGTTATCTATGGTGCATTACAAAAAATTCTGCACACGGATATTGCAGACCTGATGTTGAAAATAGGTCTTGGTACGGAAGCCGTCATCTTTATGGGCTATGCCGTACTTTATCTGATATATCCTGCCATTGATGACCATGAAGTTCATCTTCCGGGTAAAATGTCGGCTCAGCCAGCGGGAAACCCTGCTTTGAACAGTTTAGATAAAATGATGCAGGAAGCGGATATTACGCCTGCTAATCTTGCCAAACTCAGCGAAGGATTCCAGAAACTGGGAGCTACCGTTGAAAAAATGGGAGAAATCGGAGATGTTGTTAAAGCTACCGGTGATTTTTCTGCAAAATCCAAAGAGGCAAGTGCTGCATTAGGCAGTATTGCAACAGCGGCAACCAATGCAGTTCAGTCGCTTCAGGGATTTGGCGATGCAAACGAAACCACCAAGCAGTTTCACAACCAGATGCAGGCCTTTACAAAAAATCTGTCTTCACTGAATACTATTTATGAATTGGAATTGCAGGAAAGCAATAATCACCTGAAGGCATTGAATCAGTTCTACGGTAAGCTGGCGCAAACAACCAGCTTGTTAACCGAAGGAGAACAGGATGCAGCAAAAGCTAAAGAGCAGCTCAGTTTACTGGCCAACAACCTTTCTAAGTTGAATGCAGTTTACGGTAACATGCTTACTGCAATGAATGGCAGATAAAAGCCTTTGCAGCCAACCAATTTGTAAAATAATTTTGATAAACGTAAGAAAGTATGTCACTACCCAAGGAGCCGCGACAGAAGATGATCAACATGATGTACCTGGTGCTAACAGCACTGCTGGCATTGAATGTGTCTTCTGAAATACTGAACGCCTTTAAAACGGTTGATAAAAGCTTAATGACTGCCAGCGGAATCGTTGAACAGAAAAATGCCACCATTTTCAAATCGTTCCAGAAAAAAATGGCAGATCCTGTTACCAGAGAGAAAGCAGAAATGTGGTATCCTAAAGCTGCAAGAGCAAAAACACTGGCAGATGATGCATATAATTTTATTGAGACACTGAAACTGGAATTAAAAAAGGAATCAGGCTTGTCTAAGGATGATGAAGGAAATGAGGTATACAAGGAAGATGATCTGGATGCTGCAACAAGAATGTTCCTGAGTAATCCTCCGGAAGGAAAAGCAAAGGCGAAAGACCTTTACAATAAGCTGAGAAGTTTCAAGGACCAGTTACTGGCACTTGATCCGGATATCGCAAAAGAAATAGGCAAAACACTTCCACTCGATTTACCGGATGCAAAAGATGACAAAGCAAAAATGGCCTGGGCGTATAAGTTTTTTCATATGACACCAACGGTGGCCGGCATCACTATTCTGAGTAAGTTTCAGAATGACATCAAAAACAGCGAATCTCAGGTAATTGAATATTGTCATAAGGAAATTGGTGAGGTAGAACTGATCTACGATCAGTTTCAGGCCATTGCCAATGCCAATGCCAGTTATATCATGCCGGGCGAGGAAATAATTATTAACGCAGGTGTTGGTGCTTTCAACAGTGCATCAAAACCAAATGTTTCTGTAGACGGTGCTACTGCAACACCAGCTCCGGATGGTTCATTCGAATATAAATTCAGACCAACCAGCAGCGGATTAAAAAAAGTAACTATCTCATTTGTTAAGCCCGATGGTACAACTGCCTCTGTTACCAAAGAAATCAGGTATACAGTAGGTGTTCCTTCAGGGTTAGTGGTATCTACCGATAAAACCCGCGTATTCTACCAGGGGCTCGAAAATCCATTGAGTATTACCGGTGGAGGAGGCGATGAAAAAGTGAATGTAAATATTGAGGGCAATGGCGTTAGTTTCCGTAAGGCAGGTCCTGGTCAGTATATAGTGAACTGTACTGCTTTAGGTATGGCTACCGTAAATGCAACTGATGGAAAGAATAACCAGAAAGTACTGGTACCTGTTAAAAGGGTTCCGAATCCTTTGGCTACAGTAGGCGGTAAGGCAGGTGGCCCGATAGGTGCCAATGTTTTCCGTGTACAAAGGGGAGTGGCTGCAGAGTTGAAAGACTTTGTTTTTGAAGGGGTTAAATACGATGTGGTTTCATTTACATTGATCTGCACCGGTAAAGGTTTCGAAGAAAGCGGTTTTGGTTTGGCCGAAGTGAGCGGTGCCTATTTTAACGCAGATGCTCAGGCCCTGCTTCGTAAATGTCAGGCTGGTTCAACAGTGGTAATTGATGAAATTAAAGTGTCTGGCCCGGGTGGTACCAGAATACTGGATCAAAATATTTCATTTACACTTCAATAAATGTGCGTATGAAAAAGATGATATTTAAAAGCGTTGTATTGGGTTTGGCTGCTACCATCGTGTTGCAGTTGAGTGCACAATCGCGTTACAAAACAGCAGCCAAAACGCCTGCTAAGACGGCAGCTGCTCAGGCAGCTCCTGTGAAGAAAGCTCCTGTAAAGAAAGCAGGAACTTCCCGGTATTTAAATGCCAGTACCGGAGCAAATACTGCTGATACTGGTATTGAAAATCAGGGAACAACAGTTACACCTCCTGCAGCAACAGGAACATCCAGGTACAGAACCGGTAACGCTGTTACCGAGGCCGCATCTCTAACAACAACCAGCGCTGTGCCAGCCAATGGAACCGTAAATATCTCGTATGATACTACTATCCAGGGTGGGTTTGATGTTAAACCGGAGATCTCTCTGAGAAATAATTATGCAATCGACAGAAGTCAGGTAAGAGACCGTAAGCCGTTGGAATACGAAGACCTCAGAGATGACGATGCATTATTCAGCCATTTTATATGGAGAGAAATAGACGGGAGAGAAAAGATCAACCAGTCTTTTGTATATCCGGGTAGAGATGACAATGGAGATCAGCGTTTTTATTCTATCCTGTTGAGCGCAATCACAAACGACAGTGTTGTTGCATTCTCACCGGACAATGATCGCTTTACCATACCACTTACTGTTAATCAGGTACTGAATATTACCGGTGGAGCTTACGATACAGTGGATGTTCCAGATCCGGTTTCGGGCGTTGTAGACCGGGTAATTACCAAGAAGCCAAAATTCAGCCCTGATTCCGTTTATACATTCCGTGTAAAGGAGCAGGTGATCTTCGATAAAGAGAGCAGCCGTTTATTTACCAGAATAATCGGAATAGCGCCGATAGCCAAGCAGGTAGTAGCCGGTAAATCCTTACCCAGGGTTTTGTTCTGGGTATATTATCCGGATATCCGCAAAACACTCAATAAGTTTGAAGTTTACAATCCGAAGAACTTTGCTTCGCGGATGACCTGGGAAGAGCTTTTTGAAAGCAGATTCTATTCCAGCTATATTATTAAGTCTACCATTAACAATCCGGGAGACAAAAGCCTGAATGCGATGATTAAAGACCCCTTGTTCCGTTTACTGGAAGGGGAGAACATCAAACAAAAAATATTCAGCTACGAGCAAGACCTCTGGGCATACTAGGCTAAAACAGCAGCATATAATACCACCAAATTCAAATAGGGAGCTCTGCTCCCTATTTTTGTATAAAAAATTCAGCAATTTCGTCATTTTGTGTAAAAAATTAGCCATGATTACAGGTGAACCCTTATCTTAGCATCGGTTTTTCATAGGATATTGGATTTTAAAAACGGGGCTGGATTTTTATCCTGGCCCCTTCTTTTTTTTCAGCCTGATTTAACTGGTAAATAAGAACAATTTAAACCGGTTTCTTAAAATAAGCATGGAGGATAGCAGCCTTGGATATGCCAATTTCTGCCGCCAGTGATTTTTCGGACTGATCCTTAATATTTTTTACTGAACGGAAGGCTTTTAATAATTGGGTGATTGTTTGTGCCCCGATACCCTGCACCTGTTCCAGTTCGTTTTTAAACGTTCCTTTAGACCGCTGGTTGCGGTGAAAAGTGATTCCGTAACGATGCACTTCATCTCTGATTCTTCTTACCAGTTTTAAGGAATCGCTGTTCCACGGAAGCTTGATCGATTCTTTATCTCCTGCAAAGAACAATTCTTCTTCATTCTTGGCCAAACCCACCAGCGTAGTAGTTCCTATGAGGTCAAGTTCTCTGATACTTTCCATAGCAGCACTTAGCTGCCCCTTGCCGCCATCTATGATAACCAGTTGAGGAAATTCCCCTCCTTCTTCCTTCAGGCGCTTATATCGCCTGTAAACCACTTCCTTCATGGTGGCAAAATCATTAATGCCTTCAACGGTTTTTACATTGAATTTGCGGAAGTCATTTTTGGAAGGAATGCCGTTTTTAAAGCAAACCATGGCCGAAACCGGATAAGCACCCTGAAAATTGGAGTTATCGAAACATTCAATATGAACAGGCACTTCGTTGAGTTGCAGGTATTGCTGTAAATCGTACAACACTTTCTTTTGCTCCATATCGGTTTTACCCTCCAGTCGCAATATTTTCTTTTTTCTCAGCTCCTCTTTATAGTAGGCCACATTTTTTATGGAGAGGTCGAGCAGTTTTCTTTTATCACCTGCTTTGGGTACGGTGACCAGGATGTTCTTATCGGGGTAGTCTATCGGAAATGGAACAATGATCTCATTGGCCATGCTATTGAAGGATTCCCGCAGATTGCCAATCACAAATTCCAGTACTTCTTCCTCTGTTTCTTCGAGTTTGGTTTCTACAGGTACAGAGTGGGTTTGAACAATGGTGCCATTCTGAACCATCAGGTAGTTCACATATGCTTTATCATCGTCTTTTGCAATAGAGAATACATCCAGATTGGTCAGGTATTTGCTAACGATGACCGACTTGCTCTGGTAGTTTTCGAGGTGTTCTATTTTCTTGCGAAACTCTTCCGCAGCCTCATAATTCATGTCTGCTGCGTACTGCTGCATTTCGGTTTTATAATGCTGTATCACGTCATTCAGGTTGCCTTTCAGCACACTTCGTACCAGTTGTAACCCTTCCTGGTAGTCTGCTACACTCTGCAATCCCTCGCAGGGCCCCTTGCAATTTCCCAAATGGTATTCGAGGCAAACTTTGAATTTGCCTTTATGAATATTCAGCTGGCTGAGGTTGAGTTTACAGCTTCTGAGCGGGATGGCCTGTTTTACAAATTCAATCAGTTCGCGCACCCTGCCCGAAGAAGTGAAAGGCCCGAGGTATTCAGAACCATCGTTGAGTTTTCTTCTGGTTAAAAAGATCCGCGGAAAAGGTTCGCGTTTGATAACGATGTATGGATAGGTTTTATCGTCTTTCAGTACGATGTTGTACTTGGGCCGGTATTCTTTAATAAGTGCATTCTCCAGCAGAAAAGCATCCTGTTCTGTATCTACAATGGTGAACTCAATATGATAGATCCGCTGAACAAGTTCATGGGTTTTAAAACTTGTAACTGTTTTACTGAAATAGGAACTGACTCTTTTGCGAAGACTCTTTGCCTTGCCGACATACAGGAGTGTGCCCTGTTTATCGTAGTATTTATAAATACCCGGATTCAGTGGAATGGTATGAGCGATCTGTTGAAATGCTTCCTGTGTCATTTATTTACCGGCAGGTTTGGTCCAGTTAATGGCAGTGGTTTCGGTATTGCTGAATCCGGTTGCTGTTTTGGAAGTATTGATACTGAACCCGTGATCCGCCATCCAGCTGTACATGCGGGTAACCAGTGTGTCGTTCAATTCAAATTCCTGCCGTATAAATAAACGCTTGATGATATTGGTTTGTTCATTCAGTAAAATATCAATCCGCTGCAGGGGGATCTGGGGATCGGTTGCCGTATAGTTGATGGTATAACTGGCGGTACTCAGGTCCTGAAATACCGACTCTCTGTATAGATGTCTGTTCTTGTTCCAGCTACTGGCAAGTGCCAGTACATCAGCAGCTTCAATAATAAACTGGTTTTTGGTGAGGACAGATTTTACGGAGTCCTTATTGACGGAATGAATTTTCTGGATGGTAAAATCTCTCAGATCAACGTATTTGATCTGCTCTTGAATGAAGTTGTCTACCGGATAAAATTTAGCGGTATCTGCAGTTACTGTATCAGCTGTTTTTTTCTGTTTATCCGGTCCGCAGCCAGCTAAAAATAACAGTATAATAACGGAAAGCAACTGAGAAAGGGCTACACAGGTAACCGGCTTTTTTGTTGCGGATAAGAAAAAACGAATCTGAAGCATACTGCAAAACTATCCAAAATCGGGCTATTTCCATTGACGGGTAATGCCTAATCTGATACCATAATCCAACAGGTGTTCTTTTATAGGGTATTGATTGGTATAAGACGGCAGGTGCTGGTAGCGGATCTGAGGTCCGATCTGCCATAGGTTAACACCGTTTTTGTACGAAAAATTAATTCCTGCACTGGTATTGATATTCCATTTGCGCATGAAATTATTGCCATCAGCATAATTCTTGAAGTCGGTAGAGAGCAGGTACGTAGTGTTGTTAACAGAATAGGTAGGTTGAACGGACGCTTCTGCGTTGAGCCCCATAGTACTGCCTTTCAAGATCTCCCATTGAATACCCAGCGGTACAGATACCTGATAGGTTCTGTTTTCGAGCTGTTCGGACTGGTATCCGCTGTTGTTATTATAGGAAGACAATAGATTAATCGTTTGAATGCCACTGTTGTTGATCAGTGAAACGGTACTCAGGTCTCTGGTAATCGTTTTGAATGTTTCAATATGGTACTGACGCACATTCAGTTGAACACCTGTTTTAAATTGAAGTCTGCCCGTGATTTTATAAAGGGCCGCAAAACCAATCTCCAGACCGGTTGCAGGGCTGTGCCTTACTATATCATTTACATTGGCAGAATAACTGAGCGACATGGGCGCATTTTGCGTTCCCGAACTGGCAGCCATACTTGGCTGAATAATGTCTTTTACTTCTGCATCAGATAAAGTTCTGTAACTTCTGGAAGGAGTTATATAAAACTGAAATCCAACTTTGGATAATTTTTTCCAGGAAAGTGCTTTATGGGCAACGCCAATATTTTTCAGGTTCTCATCCTGTAATACAATTGGGCGCTCATCAGCTGCAATACTTTTTAGCAGGTTGGGTGGCTGAATATTACTTAAATAGCCGGCATCGTCTTTAACAGAAACAGGATTCAGATTCAGTGGTTCCAATGCAACCAGATTTAACACGGCCTGTTCTGCTTTTTTGTTAAGCAAAGTATTTGTTTTAATGGCAATCCTTTCTGTTCTTTCGGCGGCTGTAACAGGCTCTGCAAAGCCGGCTTCCTGTATATTAGTTTTAAGTTGGCTGTATGCAGCCATTTGCAGATTTTCTTCAATCTGTTCAAGCGTTGCTTCCGTAATATTCTGTGGCTCAATTACCCCAAAATAAGATTGGTTAGAAGCGGCCGTATTTACTTTGTTGTTACTGGTGTTGGTGACTGCTGTGGTTTTAATGCCGGGCACTACCATTTTATGGGCAAATCTTTCTGCAGAAGGTTGCATTAATAAGGTAGACACAGTAAGGGATGTAATGATCAGCAATGAAATAAATGTAA
>CALPNW020000057.1 GCA_943325035.2 Sphingobacterium thalpophilum
AATTGCCTACTTCCAATCATCTGCTTTTTGTTGAACATCCACCCGTTTATACGCTGGGAAAAAATGGCAAAGAAGCTCATGTGCTCATCAGTGAAGAAGACCGGATCAGTAAAGGGATTGAATATTATCATATAAACCGGGGAGGGGATATTACTTTTCATGGACCAGGCCAACTGGTAGGATATCCTATTCTGGATCTGGAAAAATTTAAAACAGACCTTGGCTGGTACCTCCGGACACTGGAGGAAGTCATTATTTTAACGATGGCTGAATATGGAATAAAAGGGGAAAGAAGCCCCGGAGAAACCGGTGTTTGGCTGGATGCACATGTTAAAGGCAGTGAGCGGAAAATCTGTGCAATGGGTATTAAATGCAGCCGCTGGATAACCATGCATGGTTTTGCTTTTAATGTAAATACCGATCTCGGGTACTTCAGTCATATTGTACCCTGTGGAATAGAAAATAAAAAGGTGACTTCTCTGGAGAAAGAATTGGGAAGAACTGTTCCGATGGATGAACTTAAATACCGGGTCAGGAAAAATTTCGAAAAGTTATTTGGCTGTACTTTACTCAGTCATTGATATTACTGAATATAGAACCTGTTTTTTTCTATCAGAATACCATCTTCAAAAAGTTCAAAACTAAACCATCCGGTGTGTAAGAAATTGGCTTTTTCAATGGTCAGTTCCGGTTCCTGAAAACGTTTAATGGTAAAGAGTACTGTTCGGTCTGTATCATAGATGATGAGCGTATACTGATGTTGTTTTATTGCTGGAATAGCAATTACCAGGTTACCTCTTCCATCTGTGTAGACCATTCTGGAAGGTCTTTTTCCTTTAATTATTTTTTTCGGGATTGTTTTAATTTTCTCTTTACTTTCTTTCCGGGTGTCCGTTTTATTCTGCTCTTTTTTTACAGGAAACACTGCAGAGAAAAAATAAGAGCCATCGCTTAGTGTATAAAAAATGCGGTAATAATCGGGTGAACTATGGGATGCACTATTATCTGTAAATCCATTCTCTTTAAGTTCCGGATTTTTAGCTGAAAGGATTGTTTTAAAATTCTTCAGGCTATCTGCTGATCTTTGAACAGCAATTTGCACACAGTTTTTGAAAGGGTTTAACCAGCTGATCTTATTACTGCCTCTGGCTATTTCGGTCACTGAAAAATCAGGCAGGTATTTCTGCGCAGAAAGCTCCCTGGGAGCCTGAATGCAGAAGAATATCAGCAGAAAAAAAATGCAGGATTTCATTGGTATAAAGATACTGTTGGAAATGGTTAAAAAATAAGCTTGCCTGCAGGCAGTGAATAATTACCCTGCAAGCCTCCGCTATGTATGATCAGCAGCTTACTAGCGGGTTTGAAATAATGTTGTTTGATCAGATCTCTTACGGCAAATAACAACTTTGACGTGTACACAATATCGGTAGGTATTTTTTGCTCCTTCCAGCATTCATTCATAAAATCAATCAGTTGGTTGGGATGTTTGGCATACCCTCCAAAGTGATAACCGGGAACAACAGAATATGTTTTTGACTGATCGGAATCATTCAGCAGCGCATTAACTTCTGTGAGAACCGAATGGTGGTTTTTCAGAACGCTGATTCCTGTTACCCGTTGATTGGCATTGATACTTTTTATCAAACCTGCCATCATAGTTCCGGTTCCCACAGCGCAAATAATATCGGTATAATCTTCTTTATCCACAGTATCCAGAATGGTGGCTGCACCTTCTGCTCCCTTCAGGCCATATCCTCCCTCCTCAATCCAGTACCAGTTTGGCTGATTGAGTTCTTTTTGCAGCAGTGCTTTGTTTTTATAATTGCTGCGGGGTACAAAAACCGGTTCCATACCATAGGAGATAGCTTCCCGAAGTGTGTGGGAGAGTATATCCGGGGCTTCTCCCCGTACAATGCCCACTGCGCTTAACCCCATTGTCTTGCAGGCATGGGCCATGGCCACCAGATGATTTGAATAGGCGCCTCCGAAACTGGCAATGGTTGTTTTTCCCTGCAACAGGGCATCTGCCAGATAAAAGCGGAGCTTGAACCATTTATTGCCACTAACCACCGGGTGCAACAGATCCAATCGGAGCAGGCCGCAGCTGATTTTTTCATCAGTAAAACTGCTGATCAGGTCGGTTCGTATGTTTTTCAGGTTTTGCAGCATCTGTTTGATGGGCAGAATAGTTTATGAATTACATTTGCCGGCAGTAAAAATACAATATGAAACCTACTCTTGTTATTTTAGCCGCAGGGATGGCCAGCAGATATGGAAGTATGAAACAGATCCAATCGTTCGGTCCAGCCGGTGAAACAATAATGGATTACTCCATTTATGATGCAATTCAGGCCGGCTTCGGCAAAGTGGTATTTATTATCAGGGAAGATTTTGCAGAACAGTTTAAACAGATATTTGAGCCAAAGCTGAATGGTAAGATTGAAACAGCGTATGTTTTTCAACATTTACTTTCGTTTACCGAAGGATACAACGTGCCTGCGGAAAGGGCTAAACCATGGGGCACTGCCCATGCAGTACTTTGTTGCAAGGGCGCAGTCAATGAACCCTTTGCTGTAATCAATGCCGATGATTATTATGGAAAGGATGCTTTTGTAAAAGCAGCCAGTTTTCTTGCCGGATTGTGTGATGAAAAAACCTATGCCCTCGTTGGATATGAGTTACAAAAAACACTCAGTGAAAACGGAAGTGTTAGCAGGGGTGTTTGTACAGCAGATGAAAATCAGAACCTTACCAATATTACAGAACGGACCAAAATATATAAAAAAGGGGATGGGGTTGTGTTTGAAGATGAAACCGGTGAGCACACGCTTTCTATGGATAGTCTGGTAAGTATGAATTTTTTCTGCTTTGCTCCGGGTTTTATCCGGTTGTGTGAGGATTTATTCAGGGAGTTTCTCGAAAAAAGTGGCCAGGAGTTGAAATCGGAATTTTTTATTCCGCTTGCTGCCAATGAATTTATACAGAAAGGACTGGGCGTACTGAAAGTGCTGCCTACTTCTGCCCAGTGGTTTGGGGTAACCTATAAAGAAGATGCTCCTGGTGTTCAGGCATCCATCAATGCGTTGGTTGCAAACGGCGAATACCCCACTTCACTATGGAATTAATAATACACTTAACAGTGCATCAATAAAAAAAGGGAACAGATATAGACTGCCCCCAAAAAGTTAGACACTTAATGGGGGCAGTTTTATGTTGAATTTCTTCGTAATTATTTGCCATAAGCTTTAACGTAGTATACGAAATCCTCTACTTTGTTGATCTGGGCTTTTCGTTCAACCCCTCTGAGGGCTGATTTATTGGTTGGCAGTTTTATTTTTTCAAATGATGTGTCACTTTTTTTCAGTTCCTCCACTATGGTAAAAATATTTTTAGATTTTACCGCAAAAGCTACACCGTCTGCCTGAGCCTGACGGGTACTTAATACACCGATTACATCTCCGTTTTTATTAAATACAGGTGCTCCTGAGTTGCCGGGGTTGGCGCTGATCTGGATCTGGTAAGACAAAGAATCTCCGTTGTAACCGGTTTTAGCACTCAGATAACCCATGCCGTATACTATTTCGTTTCTTGGATAGCCTAAAGTGAAAATCTCTTCTCCCAGGTCGGCATTATTTTTCAGAATTGAATAGGGAATAGATTTTACAGGAGTATAGTCTTCATCGTTGATCTTTAATATGGCAAGGTCTTTTATTTCATCAATGAATACAATAGAAGAGTTGAACTCTTTGCCTTCACTGTTAATGACGATTGCTCCGGTACCTCTTAAAACGTGCGCATTGGTAATAATAAATCCTTTTGTATCAATTAAGAATCCGGAACCGCCGCTTATCAAGCGGGCGTGTAAAGGAATTTTACTTTTTACTTCATTAATGATAGAACCCTGGTATTGCTGGCTTTTCTTCACTGCATCGAGGTCTTTACCCAGCTGTTCCAGTTTAGGGTCGTTCACTGCAGATGAAAAGTATACAGCCAGACCACTGATAAACAGTGCAATAACACCACCTACCGATGCTGCAATAGCAGTTACCTTTTTATACCTGTTCCAGAATTGAATGACTTTGCCTCTCGCAGGAATAGCGCCACCCTCGTTAAGGTCGCCACGCTCTAATAAATAAGAATGCACATTGTGCAGTGTGTGCCTGATATTGGTATGTGCCACAAAATAATCCATCTGGTGCATGAACATATTGTGTTCAACAACCATCTGGTCTATCTCAGGTGTGTTTTTGCGAAGCGTTTCAAAATAGTTCCGCTCGTCTGCATTCATCTCACCGTTCAGATACCGCTCAATTGCTTCTAGTAGTAAAATATCATCCATAATAGTTACTCCCCGATATTGTATTGCGTAAAGAATAATTTCTTCAGCCGCATTAAACATTTGTATTTCTGGTTCTTGGCATTGTCTGCATTGGTATATCCGAATTCCTGCGCCAGTGCATTCATGTCCATCTTCTTTAAATAATATCCTTCCAGCAAGCTTTTACAAGGTTCACCAAGACTGTTCAGGGCCCGTTCCATAATGGTAAACTCTGCGTTTCTTTTTATATGTTCTTCCAGGTCCTCTTCAACCGAAACGGTTTCTTCCATTCCATCCACCTGTCTGGTAAACCGGCCAAGTTGTTGTAAACGCTTCAGCCATAAACGCCTGCATATTGAATATATGTAGGTTTTTATCTGACAGGTTAGTACGAAAGACTCTGTTTGTGCCTTTTCGTACAACGCAATCATAGCTTCCTGAAACACGTCACGCGCTTCGTCATAAGAGCCATTGTTGTTCAAAATGAACGACTGAACCATATTAAAGTTTTCTTTATATATAGTTTCTATGGCCCTGGAATCATTTTCCGCCAATCCCTTCAATAATGCTTGTTCGTTCGTATCTCCTTTCACTATCTGTGTATTTAATACAGGTTGAACAATAAAAGTAACCCAAAATGGAACAAAAATATTTTTTGAAAATAATTGCAGATCTCAGGGTTACCTTTTATATCATTCGGGTATAAACACTAAATCATTCAAAATTTAAACAAAACAAAAATGAAAAAGCTGTTATTCGTTTTAGCATTAGGCGCATTCGTGGCCTGCAAATCTGGTGAAAATACTGAAGTTAAAGCCGATTCTTCTGCTGTAACTGTAGATTCTTCTGCTGCAACTGTAGATACTTCAAAAGCTGCTGTAGATACTACTGTTGCTGTTGATTCTACCAAGAAGTAATTCTCTGAGCTACTGGTGAAAATGATTGGTGTGGTTCTGCTTGCGGACAGTACAGTAGTCTAAAAATTTTTCATATGGCAAGCAATCGTTAGAGGCCGCTCCGTTTCCACGGAGGGGCTTTTTTTATGCCCGTTACCGGCTATAAGCTAACAACCCTTAGTATACAACCAGGTTTTTTTTTTTGAATTCTCATCATTCGCTATATTTGGTCAATATGCAAACAATCAGCAACTCATTTTATTTTTTCTTTAATTTCTACTTTAGAACAAGTAGCCGGGTCCTGTTTGCAAAAGCTTAATACTTTTAAAAATATCGAAATAGGGTCCCGGTTTAATACCGGGATTTTTGTTTTATAGCCCTGCCCGGGCAATATCGGGCTACAAAAAATATATGCCAGAAAAAAAAATAACCAGTACCCTGCCCAAAGACAAACAGGTTCAATTACCTGCAGGTATTTGTATCCAGGGATATGAAGGAAGTTTTCACCAGGTGGCTGCCAGACAGTTTTTTGGGAAACAGGTAGAAGTGATTCCCTGTGCTTCTTTCAGAGAACTGGTAAAAATCGCTTCAGACGCAAAGCAATCTGCTGGTGCGGTAATGGCTATTGAGAATTCAATTGCGGGTAGTATTCTTCCTAACTATAATCTGCTGCAGAAATCCAACCTTAAGGTAATCGGGGAAGTGTATTTGTCTATCAGCCAGAATTTACTGGTGAACAGGGGGGTACAGTTAAAAGACATCAAAGAAGTGCATAGTCACCCGATGGCCATTTTACAATGTCTGGACTTTCTGGAGATCAATAACTGGAAGCTGATTGAAACAGAAGATACGGCTTTAAGTGCCAGGCATGTTCAGCAGCATAAGAGTAAGCATATTGCAGCCATTGCGAGTAAACTGGCCGCCGAATTATTTGATCTGGATATATTAGCCCCGGATATTCAAACGCAGAAAACCAATATAACCCGCTTTTTGATTTTAAACCGGGAAGAAGATGTTACAGAAACAGACGGTGCCAATAAAGCTTCCCTGTACTTTCAAACCAATCACTCCAAAGGAATTCTTGCACAGGTATTAATGGCTATTGCTAAAGCTGATGTTAATCTCAGCAAGCTGCAGAGCATGCCAATACCGGGTAGTAATTTTAAATACGGGTTTTATGCCGATATGGAATTTGAGCAGAAAAAGCAACTGGATACTGTTTTGAAATCACTGGAATCGTTAACCAACAGCGTAAAATTATTCGGAGTTTATAAAAAAGGGAAACTGGTAAAAGGATAAGCCATGAAATTAGAAAAAGCAAAAAGATTATCGGGAATAGGGGAGTATTATTTTTCTCAGAAATTGCGGGAGATAGAAACACTTAATAAGGCAGGAAAAAATATCATTAATCTTGGTATTGGCAGTCCTGATCTTCCGCCGCATCCCTCTGTAATAGAAGTATTGCAGCAGGAAGCTGCAAAGCCCAATGTACATGCTTATCAGTCTTATAAAGGGTCTGTGGTATTGAGAACAGCTATTGCAAAATGGTATGCAGACTGGTACCAGGTAAATCTGAATCCGGATACCGAAATATTACCATTAATCGGAAGTAAGGAAGGCATCATGCATATCTGCATGACCTATCTGAATGAAGGGGACCGTGTACTGATCCCGAATCCGGGTTATCCAACATACAGCAGTGCCGTAAAACTGGCAGGTGGAATACCGGAGTATTTTGAACTCACAGAAGAAAATGGATGGGAGCCGGATTTTGATGCCCTGGAGGCTACCGATTTATCGGGGGTAAAGATCATGTGGGTGAATTATCCGCAAATGCCAACCGGTAAACTTCCTTCCGCCCATCTTTTTGAAAAGCTGGTGGCCTTTGGTCAGAAACACAGTATACTCATCTGTCATGATAATCCGTATAGTTTTATCCTGAACGATCATCCGCAAAGCCTTTTAAGTGTAGCGGGTGCAAAAGAGGTGGTAATAGAATTGAATTCATTAAGTAAAAGTCAGAATATGGCGGGCTGGCGGGTAGGTATGATTTGTGCTTCCAGCGATAAGATAAACGATATACTCACTTTTAAAAGTAATATGGACAGTGGAATGTTTCTTCCGCTGCAACTGGCTGCTGCAAAGGCATTGGGGCTTGGAAAAGATTGGTATGATTCAGTCAATGCCATTTACAGGGAACGAAGGGAAAAAGTGTTCAGTTTGCTGGATGTACTGAACTGTACTTATTCAAAGGACCAGGTGGGGATGTTTGTATGGGCTAAAATTCCGGCAGACTTTAAAGATGGTTTTGAGTTGAGTGACCGTGTTTTATACAACAACAATGTTTTCATTACGCCGGGTGGCATATTTGGTTCTGCAGGAAATGGGTATGTACGGGTCAGTTTGTGCGGCAGTATACAGAAATTTGAAGAAGCAATCGGAAGAATCAGCCATGGAGGGCATCAAAAACGGATAATAAATAGTTCAATATGACTATAGCAGTAATTGGAGTTGGTTTAATCGGAGGTTCAATGGCCATTACCCTGAAGGAGAAAGGCTTTGTACAGAAAGTGATTGGGGTAGACGCCAGTGAGGAGCATGCAAAGCAGGCCGTTGAACTGGGGTTGGTTGATTTTTGTACCAGTTTGGAAAACGCAGTAGACGAAGCGGATATTATTCTTCTGGCAACTCCGATCGGAGCCGCCGAAAAATTGCTTCCGCAGATATTGGACCGGGTAAAAAAGCAGGTGGTTTTTGATGTGGGGTCTACCAAAAGCAGTATTTGTTCTGTAATTGCCAATCACCCCAACCGTAAAAGATTTGTTGCCTCACACCCCATGTGGGGAACGGAAAACAGTGGTCCTGCCGCTGCAGTTAAAGATGCATTTGTTAAAAAAGCAACGGTAATCTGCAATAAAGAAGACAGTGATACGGAGGCGGTTGAACTGGTTGAAAAGCTGTATGGCCTGTTAAATATGCATATTCTGTACATGAATTCAACGGATCATGACATGCACGTTGCATACATTAGTCATATTTCGCATATTACTTCATTTGCCCTGGCGAACACGGTTTTGGAGAAAGAAAAGGAAGAAGATGCCATTTTTGAGCTGGCAAGTGGTGGTTTTGAGAGTACGGTGCGGCTGGCGAAGAGTAATCCGGAAATGTGGGTACCCATTTTTATTCAAAACAAAGATAATGTGCTGGACGTACTTAATGAATTGATTGCTCAGTTAAGGAAGTTTAAGTCTTGTTTAGAGAAAGAAAATTATGAATATCTGGAGGAACTGATTGTGAAAGCAAACGGCATCAGGCGGATCCTGAAGTAAAAAAACACAGCAAAGCCCTATATATAGAGTACCTTTGCGCAAATTTTATAATAAATGATGACATTCGAAGGGTTGGGAATTGATGAGAGATTGATTCGTGCAACCACAGAGTTGGGGTATGTGAACCCAACCGCAATACAAGAACAAGCGATACCCGTTTTATTAAGCGGTACCACAGATTTTATTGGTTTGGCGCAAACCGGAACAGGAAAAACAGCTGCATTTGGCTTACCGTTGCTTCATATTATTGACGCAGCTGCCAAGTACCCGCAGGCATTGGTGGTTTGTCCCACCCGTGAGCTATGTATGCAAATTGTTAAGGAGATCGAACTCTTTAAAAAATACATGACAGGAGTTTCTGTAGTGGCAGTTTATGGTGGTACTTCCATCGGACTGCAGATCCGTGATTTAAAAAGAGGCGTTCAAATTATAGTAGCTACTCCCGGAAGATTAATTGACCTGATCGAAAGAAAAGCAATTAACCTGGAGCAGATCAAATACGTGGTATTGGATGAGGCGGATGAAATGCTGAACATGGGATTTCAGGAGGATATTGAATTTATCCTGAAGAACACTCCTCAGCGGGACAGTACCTGGTTGTTTAGTGCAACCATGCCTACAGAGATCCGTAAGGTGAGCAAACGCTACATGAAGGATCCTAAAGAAGTTACGGTAGGTAAGGTGAATATGGCCAACAAAAGTATTGACCATCAGTACTACCTGACTACAGCGCAGCATCGTTATGAAACTCTAAAAAGAATCATTGACTTTAATCCGGGTATCTATGGTATTATTTTTACCAGAACTAAACTGGATGCACAGGATATTTCTGAAAGGTTAACCAGAGAAGGATATGATATTGATGCTTTACACGGAGACCTTACACAGGGTCAGCGTGATAAGGTAATGGGACAGTTCCGCGATAAAACCCTTCAGTTGCTTATTGCAACCGATGTGGCTGCAAGAGGAATTGACGTTCAGGGAATCACCCACGTTATCAACTATGAGTTACCGGATGATGTAGAGATCTACACCCACCGTAGCGGCCGTACAGGACGTGCAGGCCATCAGGGTATCTGTGTATCTATCGTACATGCAAAAGAATCGTATAAGCTGAAGCAGATTGAGCGGATCAATAACTCCCAGTTCCATAAGCTGGATATTCCTTCCGGTAAAGATGTTTGTCGCAAACAGTTCTTCCATTTCATGGAGAAATTACTGAGCACAGATATCAGCCACGGAGATTATGAAACCTATGTTCCGATGCTGGCAGAGAAATTTGCTGAAGTAACCAAGGAAGATGTTCTGAAAAGAGTAGCAGCTATGGAGTTTGACCGCTTCCTGAAATACTACGAAAATTCTGAAGACCTAAATCTTCGCGAACGTGACAGAACCAAGAGAGAGCCTGCCGAAAGAGGTGCAGACAGAGGTTCCAGAACCAGAGAAAGAGAATCGGCCGGTGGTCGTAGTGAGGGCAGAAAAGAATACAGCAGTGGAGGCAGTGGTGGTGGATACAGCCGTTTGTTTGTGAATCTTGGAACCAAGGATGGTTTTTTCAAAGCAAGTTTTTTACAGTTTGTGCTGGATATGAGTGATCTTAAAAAAGAATCGCTTGGAAAAATTGATATGAAGGATATGAATAGCTGGATTGAAATTGATAAGGGTTCCGCTCAGCAAATGATTCGCGCTTTAGATGGTAAAAATTACAAAGGCAGAAGGATCAGAATGAATGATGCAGACAGTGGTGGAAGAAGGTAGAAGTAAGTTCGCAGGATTCATGTTACAAATCAGGAGATTGCCAATTTCAGAATAGTAGAATAAAGAAAATTTCTTATGGAACAGACCCTTCATCAGGCAGTTGATATTAATCAGGTGCTTTCTAAGAGACCGTTAATTATTTCCGGTCCATGCAGTGCAGAAACGGAAGAGCAGGTTATGCAAACGGCAATACGCCTTGCTGCAACCGGTAAAGTAGATATTCTCCGTGCAGGTATCTGGAAACCCAGAACCCGTCCGGGTAGTTTTGAAGGTGTTGGAACCAAAGGTTTACCCTGGCTTCAACAGGCGCGTAAAGAAACCGGTCTTCCGGTAGCAGTAGAAGTAGCTACAGGTAAGCAGGTAGAAGATGCACTGCATTTTGGAGTGGATGTATTATGGATCGGAGCCCGAACTACGGTTAATCCTTTCAGCGTTCAGGATGTAGCGGATGCCCTGAAAGGGGTAGACGTTCCTGTTCTTATCAAGAACCCGATCAATCCCGATCTTGAATTATGGATAGGGGCTGTAGAACGTGTGGCAAAAGCGGGTATTAAAAATATTGGATTGATCCATCGTGGATTCAGTTCTTATGGAAATACCGAATACCGCAATGCTCCAATGTGGCATCTGGCCATTGAAATGAAACGCCGTAACCCTGGTATGTTAATGATCAATGATCCTTCTCATATCTGTGGACGCCGCGATATTTTACTGGATGTTGCCCAAAAGGCAATTGACCTTGATTTTGACGGACTGATCATTGAAAGTCATATTGATCCGGACAATGCATGGAGTGATGCCAAGCAGCAGGTAACCCCTGAGAAGCTCGGGGAAATGATTGATGCGATTATCTGGAGAAAAGAAACGATCAATTCGGAAGAACTGCATGCGCAGATGGACAAAATGCGTTCCCAGATCAATCACCTCGATGATGAACTGATGCAATTACTGAGTCAGCGCATGAAAGTTGCTGAACAGATCGGTAATTACAAAAAGGAAAATAATATCACCATTCTGCAAACCAACCGCTGGAATGAAATTCTGGAAAGGGCTTTTGTTAAAGGCGAAAAAGCCGGCCTCAGCAAAGAATTTATCACCAAGTATTTTGATGCAGTACACATGGAAAGTATTAACCACCAGAATAGGATCATGAATTCATAGTATGCAGAAAAAAACGTTTTCATTTTCTACCAAACAGACTGCTTTTTATTTTGATGCTGAGTTTGCTCATTTAGAGAAACTGGTTTCAAAAGAAAAAGCAGTCATTGTTACCGATGAACATCTTTTTACCGCGCATAAAAGAAAACTCAAAGGCTGGAACACCATTGTGCTGAAACCGGGTGAACAATTCAAAGTTCAGCAAACAGTAGACATGGTGATTGATCAGCTCTTAGCACTTGGCGCCGACCGTCAAACTGTTTTGGTTGGATTTGGCGGAGGAGTAATCACCGATATTACCGGGTATGTTGCAGGTATTTATATGCGTGGAATTGAAGTTGGGTTTATTCCAACCTCTGTTTTGGCCATGGTGGATGCAGCAATCGGGGGTAAAAACGGAATTGATGTAGGCGTATATAAAAATATGGTAGGACTGATCCGTCAGCCTTCTTTTTTATTGTACGATTATTCCCTCTTAAAAACATTGCCTCTTGCAGAATGGCAAAATGGGTTTGCAGAAGTTATTAAACATGCCTGTATAAAAGATGCAGCCATGTTTGAGGAACTGCAAAATAACACACTGGCCAAATACCGCAGGGATAAGGACCTGCTTGCAAAACTGATTCAAAGAAATGCCCTTATTAAAATTAAAGTGGTGTTGAAAGATGAGTTTGAAAAAGCAGACCGTAAGCTGTTGAATTTTGGTCATACCCTTGGGCATGCAATTGAGAATATGTACGAACTGAGCCATGGACAGGCCATCAGCATTGGCATGACCTATGCATCTGTTATGTCTCAGCATCTGAAGTTTTTTAAAGGAGCAGATCAGGTAGTTGCATTATTGACTAAATATGGACTTCCTACTGTTGTTTCCTTTGATGCCAAAAAAGCATTTAAAGTGCTGATGAAAGACAAGAAGAAGGAAAACGTTTCTATCAATTATATTCTTCTCGAAAAAATAGGTAAGGGCGTTATTCAGCCATTGTTACTTGTTCAGATACAGGACATCTTCAAAAAATTTTAAACTTAATCGGAATAGACGGCTATGAATGTGATCATTTATCCATCTGATATTCGGGGTACAATACGCGCTGCAGCCGGAAAAAGCAGCATGCAGCGGGCCTGTGCTGCAGCATTGCTGACCAATGGCAACACCCGTATCATTAATCCGGGAAACAGCAATGATGATCTTGCTGCTCTTGAAGTAATTCAGAAATTGGGTGCAACTATTCGTTTTGATGCTTCCGGAGATCTGCTCATTGACTCTGCAGGAATACATCCTGTTTCAGGAGAAATGAATTGCGGAGAAAGTGGGTTGGGAATCAGAATGTTTACGCCGCTTGCAGCATTGAGCAGCAAGCAACTGAAAATCAACGGAACCGGCAGCTTGTTAGTCAGGCCGATGCATTTTTTTGATGAGGTTTTACCAAAGCTGGGCGTTACCGTTCAATCCAATGAAGGAAAACTTCCCATCACTATACAGGGACCGCTGAAACCGGTTGATATTGAAATTGACGGATCATTAAGTTCGCAATTTCTCACTGGGTTATTGATGGCTTATGGGGCAGCAGAAGCGGATGGAGTAGCTATTTCTGTAAAAGACCTGAAGAGTAAACCTTATATAGATCTTACCCTTCAGGTGATGAAGCATTTCGGGTGGGAGGTGGTTAATGAAAATTATGAAGCGTTCCGTTTTGTAAAGCCTGATTTAGCTACCCGAACTGAAATTGCTGAACATTCAGCAAAAAAGACAGCCATCACCTATGAGGTAGAGGGAGACTGGAGTGGAGCGGCCTTTTTACTGGTAGCGGGTGCAATTGCAGGAAATATTGTGGTAGAAGGACTGGATGTTTTTTCTACCCAGGCAGATAAAGCTATTTTGAGTGCATTAACCGATTCGGGCTGTGCACTCTCCATTCAGGAAAAAAGAATAGAAGTGGGTCCGCTGAATTTAAAGGCATTTCATTTTAATGCTACCGATTGTCCGGACCTGTTTCCTCCGCTGGTAGCACTTGCTGCTTATTGTGAGGGAACAACGGTAATTGAAGGGGTAAGCAGGCTTGCACATAAAGAAAGCAATCGGGGGCTTACATTACAGGAAGAGTTTGGTAAATTGGGAATTGAAATAGAGTTGCAACATGATCTGATGCTGGTAAAGGGAGTTGCGGGTGGTTCATTAAATGGGGGAGTGGTTCATTCCCGACATGATCACCGGATTGCCATGGCCTGTGCGGTTGCAGCCTTAAAGGCAGGTGGAGCAGTTACCATTGAAAGTGCAGATGCCATTAATAAATCTTATCCGGATTTTTACAGGCATTTACAACAGCTTGGAGCCCATGTGGAAGGATTGAATTAACTTAAACTTATAAACGAATACAGTGAACTCACTCGGACAATTATTCAGAATTCATATTTTCGGCGAATCTCACGGCGAAAGTGTTGGTGTTGTGATTGATGGCTGCCCGGCAGGTCTGCCAATTGAACTTTCTGATTTTGCAGAAGATATTGAAAGAAGAAAAGGTGGTGTTCAAAAAGGGACCACGCCCCGGAAGGAAGATGATCTGCCAATTTTCAAGAGCGGCATTTTTAACGGCAAATCTACCGGTGCCCCCATCACTATATTATTTGAGAATAACAATACCCGAAGCGGCGATTATGAAAAGCAGCGTTCTGTTCCCCGGCCCGGCCATGCAGATTTTACGGCGCATGTTAAATATGGAGGCAATGAGGATTTCAGAGGCGGTGGCCATTTTAGCGGCAGATTAACGGTGTGCCTGGTGGCTGCAGGCGTGATTGCCAAAAAAATACTACTGGCTTCCGGAATTCATACGACAGCGGTGATTACAGAAATTGGCGGGGAAAAGGATCTGGAAAAAGGCTTGCAGAATGCCATAGATAATAAAGACAGTATTGGTGGAATTGTAGAATGTTGTGTAAAAGGGTTGCCTGTTGGTTTGGGAGAACATTTTTTTGATTCGGTGGAATCATTGATCAGCCATGGGGTTTTTGCAATACCCTCTGTAAGAGGCATTGAATTTGGTACCGGATTTGCGGCTGCTAAGATGTTTGGGGTAGACCATAACGATGTAATTGAGAACGAAACCGGTAAAACGGCTACGAATCATGCGGGTGGAATAGTGGGAGGTATTTCCAATGGGAATGACCTTATTTACCGGATTGCCATAAAACCTACCTCTTCTACACCCAAAGAGCAGGTTTCCTGGAACTGGGAA
>CALPNW020000058.1 GCA_943325035.2 Sphingobacterium thalpophilum
GTGCTTCATCTGATACCCTCAAATTCACTAAAGAAAACATTTCGGCCAGCATTACCACAACAGGCCCACTTACTTTTTGTATCGGAGGAAATACCCTGCTCAGCTCTACTGCTGTTGCGGGTAACCAGTGGTTCAAAGAGGGCATTGCCATCAGCGGAGCTACCGCTGCAACTTATACTGCTGCAACTGCAGGAACTTATACCCTCGTGGTAACAAACGCCAATGGTTGTGTGAGTGCTGCTAGTGCTGCTACAATTATTACTGTTAACCCATTACCTACTACACCTGTTATTACAGCGGGTGGCCCACTTACTTTTTGCATCGGAGGAAATACCCTGCTCAGCTCTACTGCTGTTGCGGGCAACCAGTGGTTCAAAGAGGGCATTGCCATCAGCGGGGCTACTGCTGCAACTTATACTGCTGCAACTGCAGGAACTTATACACTTGTTGTTACAAATACGAATGGTTGTGTGAGTGCTGCAAGTGCGGCTTCGGTTGTTACTGTTAATGCCGTTCCTGCTAAACCAACTATTACACAAAGTAATGGAGACCTGGTAAGCAGCAGTGCAAGCGGAAATCAATGGTACAACGGTTCCACAATCATTACCGGTGCTACCAATGCCAATTACCGCCCAACAATGAGTGGCTATTATAAAACCCAGGTAGCTGTTGTTGGCTGTGCGAGCCCAATGAGCGAACTATATTATTACCTGATAACCGGCATCAACAATACCAATACCAGTTCAGATAACTATCAGATAATGCCGAATCCGGTTCGGGAGAAACTGCTCATTCAAAGCGGCTTCAATAATAACAAAACAAACTTCCAGATAATAAATGCTACCGGATCTGTTCTGATGAGTAATAGCTTTATTAAAACTATTACCATCGATTTAAGTGCTTACAGTGCAGGGATGTATACCATTCTGTTAACTGATACTAAAACTAAAAAGCAGGAAAGCAAGCAAATTATTAAGCTTTAAAAGGGACCACTATGCATAAATTATCTACTGCTCTTTTATTGGTGTTCCTGTTAACTTTTGGTGCAGCTTGCAAAAAATCAGCTCCATCGGCTCCAACAGAAAAGCCGGAGGAAACGCTGAGTATATCTATTACGCCCGACCCTGGTACTTCTACCGCTTCGGCCTTGTCTGCTAACTATTCGTATAAATTGATTTTAAATTCAGTTCCGCCTAAAAATGGCGTAAAATTAGATGTTACGGTTACGAACGACCTTACCTCAGTAATTGAATACGCTCAAACAAGTCAAACAAATACCAATACCATTTCCAGTGTAGATCTGCAGCTCACTAATCTGAACCCGGGCATACTTTACTCTGTAAAAACGGAGGTATCCTCACTCAGTACCCCGGGCAATAAAACCAGTATCAGTTTTAAAGTGGCCAGAAAGTAAGAGCTCCTTATACCTGTAGTGCCTATTTATGCACTTCGCTGGTAAAGTGAAACTTAATATCCGGATTGTTGGTGATTTCCGTATTCAGGAACCATTCGCTCTGTGCCAGGTATACCGGATGTTCATCTTTATCCAATGCAGCATTGGCTTGCTTGAAACGCAGAAAATCATCCAGCTTCTTAGGGTCCTTACTGGTTAACCAGCTGGCTTTAAAGAATGGCAGGGTTCTGAACTCACAGGCTGCTCCGTACTCCTGCAACAGGCGGTACTGAATAACCTCAAACTGCAGCTCACCCACACAACCAATGATCTTTTTATTACCGCCAAACTGGGTAAAGAGCTGGGCTACTCCTTCGTCGGTTAACTGAGAAATCCCTTTCTCCAGCTGCTTGGTTTTCATAGGATCTTTGTTCACCAGCTCTTTAAAGATTTCAGGTGAAAAAGTAGGTATTCCGGAGAAATAGAAGTTCTCGCCTTCGGTCATGGTATCGCCTATTTTAAAATTACCGGTATCAAATAAACCCACCACATCTCCGGCATACGCATCGTCTACCACCTCCTTGCTGCGGGCCATGAAACTATAGGGATTACTGAACCGCATGTCTTTATTGAGGCGCACATGGTGATAGTATTTATTCCTTTCGAACCTTCCGCTGCACACCCGCATAAATGCAATCCGGTCTCTGTGTTTAGGATCGAGGTTGGCATGGATCTTAAAGATGAAGCCACTGAATTTTTCTTCGCCCACTTCCACGGTACGAACAGTGGTTTCGCGGCTACGAGGAACGGGCGCTATACGGATAAACGTATCAAGCATTTCCTTTACCCCAAAATTATTTACTGCAGAACCAAAGAACACCGGGGCGATCTTTCCCGCCAGGTAATCCTTAGCATCCAGCTCTCCATATACTCCATCTATCAGTTCTATATCTTCTCTCAGCTGATTGGCATCTCTTTCTCCTATTCTTGTATCCAGTATAGAGTCACTCAGATCGGTAATGGCAATTGTATCTTCTTCTGCAGCCTTGGTACTGGCAGCAAAAAGCCGCAGGCTTTTCTTGTCTAAATCATATACCCCTTTAAATTCCTTACCACTGTTAATAGGCCAGGTCATCGGATGCAGGGAGATTCCCAACTCTTTTTCTATTTCTTCTAATAGATCAAACCGGTTCTTACCGTCGCGGTCCATTTTATTGATGAAAACAATTACTGGCGTATCACGCATGCGGCACACTTCCATCAATCTGCGCGTTTGTGCCTCTACCCCGTTCACGCTGTCGATCACCAGTATTACACTGTCTACGGCGGTTAATGTTCTGTAAGTATCTTCTGCAAAATCCTTGTGTCCGGGTGTATCCAACAGGTTGATGAGGATGTTCTGGTACTCGAAAGTCATTACGGAAGTAGCCACCGATATTCCTCTCTGGCGTTCTATTTCCATAAAGTCACTCGTTGCCCCTTTCTTTATTTTATTGCTTTTTACCGCTCCGGCCACCTGAATAGCACCTCCGAATAACAGTAATTTCTCTGTTAAAGTGGTTTTACCCGAATCGGGGTGAGAGATAATGGCAAATGTTTTCCGCCTGTTGATTTCTTTCTCGTACTTCATCCTTATTAAATAAAAAGCGCCCCAAATAATATTTGAGGCGCAAAGGTAATCTATAATGATTTAATTCAAACTCCGGAAGTCTACCGGTACCAGCTTACTCACACCCGGCTCCTGCATGGTTACCCCGTAAATTACATCCACAGCACTCATGGTTTGCTTGTTGTGGGTTACGATGATGAACTGCGAATTGTCGCTGAATTTCTGGATCATCTGGGTAAACTTGCCCACGTTGGCATCATCCAGCGGTGCATCTACCTCATCCAGAATACAGAACGGTGCCGGCTTGATCAGGTAAATGGCAAACAGCAATGCGGTTGCAGTTAAGGTTTTCTCTCCTCCACTCAGCTGGGTGATAGAAGATGGTCTCTTTCCTTTAGGCTTGGCCACAATGTCTATACTGGTATCGGCCAGATTGGTTGGATCTACCATGATCATGTCTGCTGTATCTTCTTCGGTGAACAGCGCTTTGAACACTTTCTGGAAGTTCTCCCTCACCTTATTAAAGGTTTCGAGGAACAACTGGTTAGCCGTTGCTTCCACTTCCAGAATGGTTTGCATCAGACTGTCCTTGGCATTCACCAGATCGTCTTTTTGCTCCATGATGAAATCGTAGCGCTTCTTCATTTCTGTATACGCTTCTATGGCAGTAGGGTTTACTTCTCCCATATTGTCTAAGCGCTTGCGCATTCTGTCGGATGCGGCCTGCAGCTCTTCGAGCGGTGTATCGGTGGTTCTTTCCTGATCCAGAATCTGATCGAGCTCTATTTTGAACTCTACACTCAACCGCTCTTTCATTCCGGCCAGCTGCAGTTTCAGTTCGTTGAGCTTGTCTTTGATTTCGTTCACCAGGTGATCGATCATTTCCTTGCTCTTCACTTTCAATCTCAGCTCACTTTCCTTTTCCTGTAACGCATTACGGAAATTATAATAGGCCTGATCGGCTTCATTCAGTTTCAGTTCTTCTGTTTCCTTGGCACGCATCAGTTCTACCAGCAGGGTTTCTACTTCTACCAATGCCTCCTGTCCTTCTACGATATCTGCTACCGCTTCGGCCAGCTGGGCTGTATTGGTTTTGATCTGTTCGTGCAGGTCATTCAACTGATATTCTTTGAACAGCAATTCCTGTTTCAGGGTACTGATCTTACTCTGCTGACGCGTTAACTGCAGGTTGGTTTCATTGTACTGACCCGATACAAAATGGTAGGCCTGTTCTGCTGCCTGGTAATCCATTTCAATATTTTTCATTTCTTCCTGCGTAGCAGCCAACTGTGCATTCAGGTCAATCAGCCTTTCACGGGTTTCAGCAATTTCGTCCTGCTCATCCTGCAAACGACCTTCTATATCAGCCAGTCTTTGTTCGCCGTTCTGCTGAGCGGCCAACAGGTTTTCTATTTTATTCTTTGCTGCAAATACCTGGTTGGTCAGTTGATTGATCTCCTGTTCGGTTTGCTTGATCACATTCTCCTTCAACTGATCGCTGAACGCAACTACTTCGTTGTGCTTGAACTGAATATCCGATTTCAGCAGATTTACAATAGACTCCTGATCGATAATTTCTTCGGCCAGTTTCTCCAGATTCTTGGCCCGTCCTATTTTCTTTCCTTCGAACAAACCAATACTTCCTCCGGTTAATGTGTACTTACCCTTCACATATTTACCTGTTTTCTCCAGCACCACTGCTCCGTTGCTGTTCTTCAGGGCTTCTTCATTTTCTCCGATGTACACATTGGCCAGTAAATATTCGGCCAGTTTGCGGTACTTATCTTCCACTTCTATCACATCCATTGCCTTAACGGTATTGGCGGGCTGGTGGGTTTCTACACGCAGATCGGCAAACTTATCGAGCAAAAAGAAATTGGCTTTTCCCTTTTTATTGGCATCCAGCAAATGAACTGCCTGTAAACCTTCTTCGAGGTTATTCACCACATAGTAGTTCAGATAAGGTTCCAGCACATTCTCTACTGCGGTACGGTATTCTTCTTTTACATAAATGATATCCGACAGAATAGGTGCTGCATGGTTCCACTCATTGTTTTTATGAAGGAACTTGATACTTTCCGGATAACCCTCCATAGAGTCGATCAGGCTTTTCAGCAAATTGAATTCGTTTCTTCTGGAATCTAACTTTCTGTTTTCTTCGGCCAGCTCTCCCCTCAGTACTTCTAGCTGAGATTGTGTTTCAAAGATCTGCTCCTTGGTTTTTTCGTGGTGTTCCTGTAACTGTACAAGATCAATCCGCTTTAATTCGAGGGCCTCGTCTTTATCGTTGCTCTCTATCTGTAACTGCTGTAATTGCTGGTTACGGTTGTCTGCTTCTTCGTTCAGCTGTAACTGCGCACGCTGTAAATTCTGGATAGAGGTATCCGCAACTGCTACTTTCTTTTCGGCATCAAACTGATTGCGCTGATATTGCTGGTACTGGTTACGAACCGCATCTACTCCGGCTCTCTTTTCGTCAAAAACGCGTCTTTTATCTTCTACTTCAAACTTGGCGGTTTCTACCCGTTCCTGTAAAGTGCTCAGGTTAGACTCTTCTTCGCCCACCTGCATTTGTGAATATTCAATAGAATCACCGATGGTCTTTAACTGACCTTCTGCTTTTTCTAAAAAGTCTTTCAGATTGGTTTCCTTCTCTTTGAGGTATTGCAGTTTCTGACTGGCAAGGTTTTTTTCGTTCTCCTTGCTGCGCAGGTTCTGCTGCAACTCATTGAAGCCGTGCTGCATGGTCTGCAATTCACGCTCCTGGGTAATGAAAGTTACTTTCTCCTGTTCTATCGCTGCTTCGTCGGTAGCAATTTCTGCTTCCAGCTGCATGCGCTTATCTGCTTCTGTGTCCTGTTGTTCGTTCAGGTCTTTGTAGGTTATATTGAACCCTTCCAAAGCTGCTTTGGCCAACTCAACAGCTACTTCCTTGTATTCTTTTTTTATTTCGTAGAACTTCTCCGCCTTTTTTGCCTGGCTCTCCAGTGTCTTGAGCTGGTTGTTGATTTCAAAAAGCAGATCCTCGATACGGGCCAGATCCTGCTCAGTTGCATCGAGCTTATTCTTGGCCTCCTTTTTTCTGGTTTTATAAATAGTGATACCGGCTGCCTGCTCCAGCATTCTTCGGCGGCTGTTTTCCTTATCCTTGATGATATCATCTACCATTCCAAGTTCAATAATGGAATAACTGTCGGTACTTACTCCGGTGTCGAGGAACAGATTATGGATGTCCTTCATCCGGCAGGTAACATCGTTCAGGCGATATTCGCTCTCCCCGTTTTTATAAAAGCGACGGGTTACTGTTACCGTATTAAATTCTGTTGGCAGTAAATTCTTGGTGTTCTCAAAAGTTAAACTCACTTCGGCGAGTCCGCTTGCACTTCTGGTTTTGCTTCCGTTAAAAACCAACGCCTCTAAATTCTCACTCCTCAAAGCAGAGATCTTTTGCTCCCCGATCACCCAGCGAATACTGTCAATGATATTGCTCTTACCACATCCATTTGGCCCAATGATACCTGTAATACCCTCGTCGAACTTCACGATTGTTTTGTCGGCAAAACTCTTAAACCCTTTAATCTCTAATGACTTTAATCTCACTTTTTCTCTGTTTGTACCTGCGAACTTACTTTAATTGAACTACAATAACAGGAAAGAAATAAAGCCTGTGTATAAGAAGTGTAGAAGTAGCGTGTTTATTGAAATTTAAGCTCTACAGTTTAATAAATTATATAGCTGTAATTATTATAAACTATTATAATTCAACTATTTAATACATTTTACTTCAACTTTAATTGCGCATGTTGTTTTATTCCCTCCAACCGATTGCCGGCACCCTGCAACCGCCTTCCCTGCTGCGCCAACCTGTATTTGAATTCTTATTTCTAAATTGCCCTGTGACCCGCATCCTTTTTACCGTTTCCAATGACCTTAGCTATGACCAGCGCATGCAACGTATTGCAGGTAGCCTCCATGCCCATGGCTATCAGGTTACCCTCATAGGGCGGAAAAGAAAGGATTCCATCCCCCTGTTGCAAAACGGATACGATCAGGTTCGGCTTACCTGCATTTTTGACAAGGGACCATTATTTTACTTAGAGTTTAATTGTAGGTTACTTTTGTATCTGCTCTTTAAACCAACTGATATTGTATGTTCGATTGACTTGGACACCATACTGCCCTGTCTGCTGAGTTCGGTACTCCTGAAAACCAAAAGGGTGTATGATGCCCATGAATATTTCACCGAACAGAAGGAAATCATCCGCCGGCCAGCCATACAACGGATATGGAAAGCCATTGAAGCTTTTGCAATACCCCGTTTCCCCGATGGGTATACGGTGAATTCCAAACTGGCGGAGCTGTTTCAGGAGAAGTACGGGGTAAACTATACAGTTATACGGAATATTTCCTTGAGGTACAGCTTAGAAAACAATGATAATCAGCAGATTAACAAATTTATACTATATCAGGGTGCAGTGAACGAAGGGCGTTGCTTTGAACAGCTGATTCCTGCCATGAAGTGGGTAAATGCACCTTTGTACATAGTAGGTACCGGCAATTTTATGGAACAGACCGCCGAACTGATCCACCACTATAAACTGGAAAACAAAGTGTTTTTAAAGGGAACCCTCCCTCCCCATGAGCTCCGGTTATTCACCCAACAGGCTTATATAGGGGTTACCCTTTTTGAACCCAACGGGGCTAACCAGTACTATTCGCTGGGCAACCGTTTCTTCGATTATATGATGGCAGGTACTCCACAGATCTGTGTCAACTACCCCCTCTATGCCGAACTGAACGATCAATACGGGTTCGCCCTTCTGATTAAAGACACCCATCCAATTACAATTGGCGACGCGCTGAACAAATTGCTTTCGGATGATGTTGTACATTACGGTCTCAGGCAAAATTGCCTGAAAGCCAGGGAACTTCTCAACTGGCAGGAAGAATCCAAAACCCTTATTCAATTTTACAGCAGGTACTGATCTTGGAAAAACACTTACATATCGTTTCATTCGACGTTCCATTTCCGGTAAATTATGGAGGTGCCTGTGACGTTTTTTATAAACTGCCTGCCTTAAAGGCCCAGGGGGTCAAGATCCATTTTCACTGCTTCAGCTATGGCAGGGGCGAACAACCCATTCTGAACCAATATTGCGAATCGGTTAATTACTACCACCGCACCATGGGGCATAAAGGGTTTTCTGCTAAACTCCCTTATATCGTTTCCAGCAGAATCAATGAAGACTTATTCCAGAACCTGCTGAAAGACGATTACCCGATTTTTATGGAAGGGGTTCATTGTACTTACCTGCTCAACGACAACCGGTTCAACAACCGAAAATGTTTTGTTCGGTTACACAATGTTGAATACCGCTATTATCAGCAACTATGCCGCAGCAGTTCTTCCCCGTTCAAAAAAGCCTATTACTGGAACGAGTCCAGGATGCTGAAAACCTACGAAAAGCAGATTGCCCAAAAAGCCACTTTCTGGGGGGTAAAAGAAGCCGATAACGACGTATACCGGAAAGAATTTGGCTGTACCAATATTGAAGAACTTCCGCTTTATCTGCCCAACTGGGAAGTTAAATGCCAGGAAGGAATGGGATCTTATTGTTTTTACCATGGAGATCTTGGAATCGATGCCAATGAAAAAGCGGCTATCTGGCTGCTGAAAAAAGTATTTAAAGACCTGGAAATTCCGCTGGTGCTTGCCGGAAAGAATCCTTCGCAGGAATTGACAGACTTAGCCCACGAGAACAATTATACCTGCCTGGTTCCCAACCCCAGCGAAAAGGAAATGCAGGATATGATCACCAAAGCTCATATTCATTTGATTCCTTCTTATATAGACACGGGGATGAAAGTGAAATTACTGAACACCCTTTACAATGGAAGGCATATTGTAGTGAACGAGGCAACGGTTGCCGGCACCGGTTTAGAACCGGCTTGTCATATTGGTACTACCGCCAACGCCTTTAAAGACCTGATTGCGCAGTTATACCATCAGCCTTTTACACAGGAAGAAATCACCCTCCGTAAAAAATTACTGGACGGAAGGTTCAGCAACGAAAAGAACGCTATCAAACAAATCGGCTGGATCTGGGGGAACTAAGCAGTTCTGCCAGGCTACTACTGTGCAACTGATGTAGCGGTATAGTACTGCGTTATTTTTGTGGAACTAGTATTGCGTTATTTTTGTGGAACTAGTATTGCGGTGTATGGCTGGCGTCCTGCGCTGCAGGTTTTGGATTGGCACTATCTACTACCCTTCCGTTCTCCGTTTTTAACATTCTGCCCGGATAGCGGTTGATGACAATAAAATCGTGGGTGGCCATTATTACCGATGTTCCATAATCCTTGGCGATCTGTATCAGCAGTTGCATGATCTCATCACTGGTTTCGGGATCGAGGTTGCCGGTTGGCTCATCGGCCAGTATCAGTTTAGGGGAATTCAACAACGCTCTTGCAATATCAATCCGCTGCTGCTCTCCGCCACTCATTTCAAACGGCATTTTAAAGCCCTTGCTTTTTAAACCTACTTTATCCAATACATCATTGATCTTTTCGTCTATGAGGCGTTCGTCTTTCCAGCCGGTGGCTTTTAAAACAAATTTCAGGTTCTCGTATACATTACGGTCGGTCAGCAATTGAAAATCCTGAAACACCACTCCGAGGTTTCTTCTTAGGAACGGCACTTTTTTCCAGTCCATTCCGCGCAGGTCAAATCCTACAACAGTTCCCTTCCCTTCGGTAAGGGTTAATTCACCATAAAGGGTTTTGAGCAAACTGCTCTTGCCGGTTCCGGTTTTACCAACCAGGTATACAAACTCTCCTTTATGAACTTCAAAATTCACATCCTTCAGTATCAAACTGTTTCCCTGATAGATGTTTACGCTTTGTAGTGAAATTACCGTTTCGGGCATAACTGTTTATTAATTGTTTCTCTGTCAAATATACGCTTCGAATGCGCTTTTAATGCTGTTAATATTTGTATTCCACCTCACCAAATACGCCCTTCAGCAGCAGGGTAGACTGTGCATCCTTAGCTGTTTCTACCCTTCCTATGATCTTTGCTTCTATATTAAATGCTGCTGCTGTCTGAACCATTTGAGCAGCGGCTGCTTCGGTAGTGAAGATTTCCAGGCGGTGCCCCATATTAAATACCTGGTACATTTCCCGCCAGTCTGCCCCTGAATTGGTTTTGATCAGTTCAAACACGGGTGGTGGTTCAAACAAATGATCCTTGATAATAGTAAGCGGCTTTGGCAGATACTTCATGCACTTGGTTTGCCCTCCGCCACTGCAATGGATCAATCCGTCGATTTCATGGAACTGTTCTTCCAGAATGCGCTTCAGCAATGGCGCATAGGTTCTGGTAGGAGACAGTAAAAGCTGACCGATATTCATTTTTTCTCCATTGATCTCAATCGGATCGGTCATTTTATTCTTTCCGATATACACCACTTCATCACTCAGTGTTGGCTCGAAGGTTTCGGGGTATTCGCCTGCATAATATTTTTCCAGCACATCATGCCGTGCACTCGTTAGTCCATTACTTCCCAATCCGCTGTTATACGCTGTTTCATAAGTGGCTTTACCTGCACTGGCGAATCCTACGATCACATTGCCTTCCCTGATCTTTTCGTTGGTGACCAGTTTATTTTTAGGCCATCTGGCCGTCATGGTTCCGTTCACGGCAATGGTTCTCACCACATCGCCCACATCGGCTGTTTCTCCACCGAGGTAATGTATATGTACACCAAATTCTTTCAGGGTATTGAAAAATTCCTGGGTTCCGTTGATCACTGCTTCCAGGATCTGCCCGTTGATCACCAGTTTGTTTCTGTCGATGGTAGAAGAAAAAAGAATATTATCCGTAATGCCAATACACAACAGATCATCCAGATTCATGGCCACCGCGTCCTGTGCGATTCCCTTCCAGACACTTACATCCCCTGTTTCTTTCCAGTACAGATAGGCCAGAATACTTTTGGTTCCTGCACCATCTGCATGCATAATATTTACCCAGTCGGCATCCCCGCACAAATAATCGGGGTATATTTTACAAAATGCCTGTGGATACAAGCCCTGATCGAGCTTTTGTATAGCAGCATGTACTTCTTCTTTTTGTGCAGATACTCCGCGTTTTGCGTATAATGACATGAAATGGGTAGTTCGTTTGTGCTGCAAATGTACTGATTAGTCCTGTTTCCTTCTTACTTTTGCCGCCTATTATGAAGGTACATCGTGAACTGGTGGGCTCACTGCCCGATTTCCGCAATGCTGTAATTACTATTGGCACATTTGATGGTGTGCACATGGGGCACCAGAAGATTATTGCCCAGCTTAAAGCGGAAGCCCTTAAAATAAATGGCGAAACGGTAATCATTACTTTTCACCCCCATCCACGCAAGATCGTTTCGTCTGTACCCGGCGACATTAAATTACTCAATACCCTTGCCGAAAAAATAAAGCTGCTTACCAACGCCGGTATAGACCACCTGGTGGTGATCCCTTTTGATCATTCATTTGCCAACCAGTCTGCCGATGCTTATATCAATGATTTTTTGTTTAAATACTTCAACCCTAAAGTCATCATTATCGGGTACGACCATCGTTTTGGAAAAGGCAGAGCGGGCGATTTTACCCTGCTGAAACAAAGAGGGATGGAACTGGGTTTTGCTGTGAACGAAATATCGGAGGAACTCATGAATGAAGTGGTCATCAGTTCCACCAAAATCAGGCAGGCTCTATTAGACAATGAAATAGAAGTAGCCAACGAATTTCTGGGGTATCCCTATTTTTTTGAAGGGGTAGTAATAGAAGGAAACAAACTGGGCCGGACCATTGGCTATCCTACCGCCAACCTGCACATCAGCAGCGAAGAAAAACTGATTCCGGGCAATGGTGTATACGCAGTGGAGATCAGATTTCCAGCCGGGAACAATGTACCGCTCTCCTCCTCCCAGGAGGAGTACCCCGCGATAGCGGGGGGAGGTGGTGGTTCCTTTAAAGGCATGATGAATATTGGCCTTCGCCCAACAGTGGATGGCAAGAAGCGCGTAATTGAAGTAAATATTTTTGATTTCGATGAACAGATCTACGGAGAAACCCTTTGTATTGCCATTAAATATTACCTGCGCGGAGAAGTTAAGTTTAATGGCCTCGAAGAATTAAAAGCCCAGTTGAAAACAGACAAGGAACAAGTGGCGCATTTGCTGGCACAGCAGGCATAGCTGATTACTTCAGGCATAAGGTGTTTAGCAATTGCCGTAGAGCAATCAGCACATTATTTTCACCACCATTTCCTTCAGCAATCCGGCATCAGAAGTGCCTCCGTCATGAACGCCTACCGTTCTTAAATTGTATTCATGCAATAAGAGCAATACTTTTTCTACCCCTGCATAATCGTATTTACGCGCTGCTGCCATATAGTCTTTTACAAAATAGGGATTCACCCCTATTGCTGCTGCAGCAGACCGTTCGTCTACGCCCTGCATGCTGTTTAATATATACAGCTTACTGAAGAAATTATAAATGGCCGGCAGGATCAGCTGAATGGGCCCTGCTTTAGGATTAGATTCAAAATACTGTATGATGCGGATGCACCTGGCTAAATCTTTCTGTGCCACGGCCGCCTGTAGTTCAAATACATTGAACTCTTTGCTCACCCCAATGTATTTTTCTACATCATCTTCGGTAATGGTTTTCTTACTCCCCAGGTTCAGGGTCAGTTTCTCTATTTCATTTTCGATGCGGTTCAGATCATTACCGATATGATCTACCAGCATATGCAATGCTTTAGGACCAATTGTCAGCCCCATTTCTTTTACAATCTGCCCTGCCCATTCCGGCAACTGGTTATCGTATAATTTTTTAGTGGTAAAGAGTTCTACCAGTTTAGAATCCTTGAGTTTTTTACCCAGCCCCTTTCTTCCATCTACTTTTTTCTCCTTATGGCTGACTACAAAAATAGTGGAAGCCAACGGCCGGTCGATATACCCTTCCAGCTTTTCAATATCCCGCATATGCTGGGCTTCCTTTAATATAACTACCTGCTTCTCGGCAAACATGGGGTACCTTCTGCAGGCATTGACCACTTCTGCCCAGTCGGCATCCTTGCCGTAAAAAACGGTGAGATTAAAGCTGGCTTCGGCTTCTGTGAGAATTTTCTTTTCCGCATAGTCTACCAGAATATCAATAAAATAAGGCTCATCCCCTTCCAGCCAGTAAACCGGCTTAAAGGCATTTATTTTCCATTCTCTCAGTACTTTTTCAGCAGACATATTGCAAAGATGGTAGAATTTTTTGTTTTGGCACGGTTTTAGTAAATATAGATTTCAGCACATTTTTTACGTTATTTCAAAAAAATATTTTATGACAAACGACACTAACCAGCCAAAAGACAACCGTAAAGTAATCTATGGAGTATTGATAGCCGCTTTAATAGGTACATGGGGCTATATCTTTTATGATAAAAGCCAAACCAACGAACAGGTAATGCAGTTGGAAACCAAGATCAGTAATATAGACAGCGCCCGTGTTGCCATTCAGCAGGATTTCATGAATGTGTCTTCTAAGGCAGATTCATTAACCAAAGACAATTTGCAGCTGCAGGGTGAGCTGGCCGAAAAAAGTACAGACATTCAGCGCCTGAAAAGCGATATCGGCAGTATTCTGAAAAAGAAGAATGCTACTGCCAGCGAACTGAGCCAGGCTAAGATAATGATTGGCGAACTGAATGGCAAGATCGATGGTTTATTTGCCGAGATCGAAAAACTGAAGGGTGAAAACTCTCAACTCACCAACGCCAACCAGCAACTGAATACCGAAAAAACACAGTTAACTGCAGACAAGCAGGGCCTGGAGCAGAACCTGAATACTACCAAGGTAGAAAAAAAGCAACTGGAAGAAAAAGTGGATGTAGCATCTACACTGCATGCTTCTAATATTGGTATCACTGCAATCAGGGTGATAGGTGCCGGCAAGGAAAAAGAAACCTCTACCGCTAAGCGTGCAGACCTGATCCGCATTTCTTTTGTAATTGATGAAAACAGAATCACTCCTTCCGGAACCAAAGACTTTTATGTAGTGGTGACCGGTGCTGATGGAGCCGTAATTACAGAAGGAACTAATTTTACTGCAAGAGAAGAAGGCAGCAAATCTTACACCAGCAAGGTGACCGTTAACTACGAACAGAACAAAATTATTCCGGTGAGTTTCGACTGGAAACAAACAGACCGTTTTAAAGAAGGCAGTTATAAAATTGAAATCTATAACAACGGCTTTAAGATTGGCCAGGGTACAAAAACATTAAAGAAAGGCGGACTTTTCAGTTAATCCACCTGTTACATTTCACTCTATGTAACAAAGGTCTATATACAATAAGGCAGCTCCGTTTGGAGCTGTTTTATTTTTTAAGAAACTAAGCCTACTTTAGAGATATGGTTTCACAATATTTCAACTGGAAATCGCTGCTTTTTGCCATTGCTATTGCCATAGTGAGTGGTACAATCGTTTACTCCCGCTATTTAGCGCAACAGATTGCCATCGAAGAAAGAAAAAATGTGGAAGCATGGGTAGAAGCAGAAAGAACCATTTTAAATTCCAATGACTCTACCAATATTAACCTGGCCTCTAAAA
>CALPNW020000059.1 GCA_943325035.2 Sphingobacterium thalpophilum
AGGGCTAAAGGATTAGGCTGGATGGCTGCTTACACTTTCACAAGAGCGCGTGATTATATGTCTGCAGGTTCTATTGCCTACAGTTCATGGTCTGCAATCCAGAGTGTTCGTGGAAACAACTGCACCGATATTGCTTTCAGTGATAACGAGATTCGTAACCGTGTAATCGGTAACGTGAACTATCGTATTGATTTAGGCAAGAATGCCGCTTTACAATTCTCTTTATTCGGTCAGTCTCAGAATCAGGGTCGTTATTCTTACACCTACAGCGGAGATATGAACGGTGATGGTTTAAGTGGTAATGATCTGATGTATGTTCCAAAAGATCAGAGTGAAATGAACTTCCTGGCATTAACTGCTTCAGGTTCTGCTCCTGCAGCATCTGTGCAGCAGCAAAAAGATGCATTTGACGCTTTCATTAATCAGGATAAATACTTAAGCGCAAACCGTGGTAAAGTAACAGACAGAAATGGTGTACTTCAACCATATATTGTTCGTTTTGACTTCTCTACTCAATTAGAGCTGTTCAGAAACATAGGTAAAAACAGACATACCATTCAGTTGAGAGCGGATATTTTCAACATTGGAAATATGTTTAACTCAGCATGGGGAGTAAACAACTTTGTAAATTCATTCAACCCATTAATTGCGGCTGGTGTAGATGCAGCAGGTACTCCGATTTTCAGAATGAACCGTGTTAACAACAGCATCAACTACAGTACTTACAGAAAAAGTACAAGTATTGGTGATGTTTGGCAGGCTCAGTTTGGTATCCGTTACATATTCTAGTAGTATACCTTACCTATACAAAAAAGCCCGAATCAATGATTCGGGCTTTTTTATGCCCATTCAAGACCAACGGGGACAGATAAAAAAACACAACGCACCCTCATTGCTGAATTTTCTTTCGAAAATTCAACCCACGCAATTCGGCTAAAGGTTGTTTATTTTTTAATCCGCCCCCGTTCGTTTTATTTAAGCGAATCTATGCCCCATCCCCACTTAAGGAATTCAGGGAAAGCCAATGCCCAGGTAGCCACATCGTGCGTACCGTTTACCAGTTCCAGGTAATGTATATGTTCATCCGTATACCCTTTTGCTTTTAATTCTATGATCAGGTCCAGCGCATCATCTATAGAATCTATTATACCATTGTTATTTCTGTCGGCAGTTTCATCCTTTGCCCCGCATTCAATAAAAAATTGCAACCAAGGATAAAAATGCCCCTTCCTGATCTGTAAATGCATCAGGCGGTCTTTTTCTTCATCGTATCCTTTGTCATATCCTTTTTTTCTCCACCAGAGTGATGCGCTGAAAATGCCTATTTTTCTGAACTCACTGGCATTATTCCAAGCAATATCAAGTGCACTTAATGCGCCCAGTGAAAACCCGGCAAATGATTTGTCTTTAAACGAAGGGATATTGTATTTTTTGCGGATACACGGAAGTAGTTCGTCTAAAATAAATTTGTGGTACAACCCGGCTTTAGACCCTAAACCCTGGTAATCGGCGGAAAAAGCTGTTCCATATTCATGCTTACGTTCCGGACCACAATGTATACCCACACAAAAAACCGGTTCAATCTCTTTGTCCCCAACCAGCCTGCCCAGCATTTTTTTAAATGGCATTTTGGGTAAGTCCTGTCCGTCATTGATCAATAGCAGACTCAGCGGTTCAGGCTTTTGCATTCCTGCCGGCAGATATACATCAAAAACAACTGTTCGATCGAGATACTCGGAAACTAGAACGCATTGTTCCAATTCAATTACAGCCTGTTCATCTGATCGGGAGTTAACCATAGTTTCAAAAATAATACAATGAACACAATATGCGGGAAAGTAAATCTTTACAAAAATTGCGTATATTTCTAATTTAAAAGATATACATGAAAAAAATAGGTATTCTGTTTGGACAGGAAAGAAGTTTTCCTATGGCATTTATAGAAAGGATTAACAGCAAAAACATTCCGGGAATTGTTGCAGAACCTGTTAAAATAGACAAAGTTATTCAGGGAGAAAGCAGTGGCTATTCAGTAATCATTGACCGCATCAGTCAGGATGTACCTTTCTACAGGGCCTATTTAAAGAATGCAGCACTTTGCGGTACGGCAGTAATCAATAATCCTTTCTGGTGGAGTGCAGATGAAAAATTCTTCAATAACTGTCTTTCTACAAAAATTGATGTTGCGGTACCCAAAACAGTGATTCTGCCTTCAAAAGAATTACCGACCGATACCGCTGAACTATCTTTTAGCAATCTTTCTTATCCGCTGGACTGGGAAGGTATTTTCAAGTATGTTGGATTCCCTGCCTACATGAAACCATTTGCGGGTGGCGGCTGGAAAAATGTTTACAGATTAACTGACATGAATGATTTTTTTGAAAAACACGCAGAGACCGGGCAACTGGTTATGCTGTTGCAGGAAGAAATTGTTTTTGAGGAATATTACCGTTGTTATTGCATCGGAGGCAAACATGTTCGCATCATGTCGTATGAGCCCCGTAATCCGCATCATTTAAGGTATGTGGCCGATTTTAAACCGTCGGAAGAAAAGCTGAAAATGATGACTGATATTGTTCTGAAGATCAATGATTATCTGGGCTATGATTTCAATACGGTGGAACTGGCATTAAGAGATGGCGTTCCTTATGCCATTGACTTCTGTAATCCTGCTCCGGATGCAGATATTAAAAGTGTTGGTCAGGAAAATTTTGACTGGGTGGTGGAAACAGCTGCCTGTTTTGCCATTGAAAAAGCGCAGGCTCAGGTAGACGGTGCAGATAATTTAACATGGGGAGAGTATATCAAGCGAAGCAGTACCGGAAAAAAATTATATTAATTATCAACTTTTTGATCTGATCATTTTATGTCTAATGTTAGCTATCATCATTTCACGCTGGGTGTAGAAGAAGAGTACATGGTTATTGACCCTGAAACAAGGGAACTGAAAAGTCATGAACAAAAAATCGTACAACTGGGTCAGGAAGTGCTCAAAGACAAAGTAAAGGCAGAGATGCACCAGGCTGTTGTAGAAGTTGGAACTGATATCTGCAAAGACATTGACGAGGCATTTAATGACGTTGCATGCCTGAGGGGTACCATTGCAGAAATTGCAGGAAGTCTTGGTTTATGGGTTGGTGCATCCGGCACCCACCCTTTCAGCCATTGGGAAAACCAGCTGATCACCGACCATGTCCGGTACAACCAAATTGTAAATGAGCTGCAGGAAGCCGCCAGAAGTAACCTGATTTTCGGCCTGCATGTTCATGTGGGTATGGAAGACCGAAAAATGGCCATTCATATTGCCAATACTGCCAGGTATTTTCTGCCACATGTATATGCGCTAAGCACCAACTCCCCTTTCTGGGAATCGAGGGATACCGGTTATAAATCTTTTAGAACCAAGGTTTTTGATAAATTTCCAAGAACCGGCATACCGGACTATTTTGAAAATATTGAAGCATATGAGAACTATGTGAACCTGTTGATTAAAACAAACTGCATAGACAATGCCAAAAAGATCTGGTGGGATCTTCGGGTTCACCCATTCTTCAACACAGTAGAATTCAGAATATGTGATGTTCCCATGACCATCAATGAAACAATGACCATTGCGGCACTGTTTCAGGCCATATGCGCCAAGATCTATAAGCTAAGGCACCAGAACCTTAATTTTATTCTGTATCAGCGCTCTTTGATCAATGAGAACAAATGGAGGGCAAGCAGATATGGCATAGATGGAAAATTAATAGATTTTGGAAAAGAAACGGAGGTAGAAACCAAACTACTCATTTATGAACTACTGGAGTTTGTGGATGATGTGGTTGACCATCTGGGAAGCAGACATATCATTAACAATGTGGCCAGGATTTTTGAAACAGGCACCGGTGCGGATCGGCAACTGGCTGTTTACAAAGAAACCGGAAGTCTGGTAAGTGTGGTGGATTATATACACGACCAGTTCCTCACTCTTTAATTTTCAGGCAGTCTTAACAGTCTTGTTTTTACCTGAAAGATGGTTTTTTTGTATTTTACCGGCGAATAATATTGCTTCAGGCAACATTTAACATCCATTTTGCATCTTCTATATGCATCAACTAAAAAAAGCCCTTCGTGACAGAACACGAACTGATTAAAGGTTGTATTCGTCAGGAATCAACATGCCAGCGTTTGCTTTTTGAAAAGCACGGAGGTAAAATGATGGGAGTATGCATGCGGTATGCACAGGATAGCATGGAAGCCGAAGATATGCTGCAGGACGGATTTATTAAAGTTTTTCAATATATCAATCAGTTTAAATTTGAGGGATCGTTTGAGGGCTGGATCAGGAGAATTATTGTAAATACTGCCATCAGGCACCTGGAAAGGAAGAAAATGGTTTTTAAGGAGATAGACGACCATAGCCCTGAAAACCCAAAGGTGGATCCGCAGGCCTTTATGCATCTGGGAGAGGAAGACCTGCTTAAACTGATCAGCCGGTTGCCCGAAGGTTACCGGATAGTTTTTAACTTAAGTGTCATAGAAGGTTACAGTCATGAAGAAATAGCAGTAATGCTGAATATACAGGCCGGAACCAGCAGAAGTCAGCTGGTGAAAGCAAGAAAAATGTTACAGAACCAGATTTTGCAATTACAAAAAATTGCAGTTTAAATGACCAACGAAGAATTTGACCATATCACCAGTAAAAAGTTGAAAGACTTTTCCTCCGCCATACCAGCAGGTTTATGGGACAAAATTTATATGCCTGTGATCGGAGTTCTGCCAACCGATCCGCTCGACCAGTTTTTTAAAGAAAAATTACAGGATTATGAGGCACCGGTATCACCAGACATGTGGAGCCGGATCAAACCCGAAGAAGAAGACAAAAGAAGAGTTTTCTTTCTGCTTCCAAGGGCATCCATGGTGGCAGCATCACTGGTTTTTCTGATCATAACAGGCACTGTTTCTGCTTATTTGTATTATCAGAAAATGAAACTGTCCGGCACTGCTGAAATCGGCAACTCATCCGCAGTAAAAAACAGATCAGGTAACACAAAAATCCCTGATACCGATCAGCAAAAAAATATACAGAACAACAATAGCATCCTGCCAGCAGATGCTGATTCATCCGACACTAACAATGAATCTTCCAATACTACTATTGGTCATATTGGTACAGAAACGGATCGGACCAATACCGGTGTTAATTCAACAACTACCCTTATTAATAAATTCATTGCGCCAATTGGTTCATCTAATACAATCAGTTTAACTGGTAATATCAGTTCAACAGAAAATACCAGTTCAACAAACAGCACCAGCAATAACTTACAATCTACACTTGCTGATATTACAGAAAAAGAAGCTTCGGTGACGTCATCAGACGAAGCAGACAATTATACACCATTCATTAAACTGGATGCCAGTTTAATGCGTCAGCAAAAAACTAAATCAGGCTATAGCGCTGTGGAAAAGGAAGTGGCTTACCAGAATCATGCGGGAACTATAAAGAATGTGGTCATCTGCCCTTCAGATAAAAAACTTCGCAATACCGACTGGGATCTTGAATTGTACACTTCTCCTGATTATGCATTTAAGCAGGTTAGCAATAACACCGCCAGTCAGCAGTTCATGGAACGCAAAGACAGCAGCGAATCGGCCCGTTTAAGCTATAGTGCAGGCTTCAGAATTGTAAAGCCGATCAATGACCATTTTTCTGTTAAAGCGGGTCTGCAATATTCACAGATCAATGAAAACTTTACCTATAAAACAGAAAATGAAGTCAAGACAACTACTGTTATTACAGTTAGAGATATCACACTCGCAAATGGCACAACCGTTTCGGTGAGTGATACCAGTGTTTTGCAGCAGGTTGGTTTTAAAACCAATACGGTTCGCAATACCTACAAAAGCATAGATGTTCCAGTTTTACTGGGATATCAGTTTGGAAATGATGATTTTAAAGTGGGGATTAATGCCGGAGTAATTGTAAACCTCAGTTCCTGGTATAAAGGGGTCATTCTGGATACTGCATTGACTGCCCAACCGTTAACCAAAGATAATAATGTTGTTTATAAAAATAATATCGGGCTTGGAATCTATGCCGGTATCAGTTTTATCAAAAGGATCAGTTACAACACTTCCATTTTTGCAGAACCATACCTGAGATATAATTTATCGGATATGACAACACCACAATCTATATATAATCAGCGTTTTTCGATAGGAGGTCTGTCTTTGGGATTAAGATTTAACCTCAACAAAAAATAAGGCAGCAATACACATCAAAAAAGTATCTCAATAGAGAATCATGAAATTGAACAGCATACATATAATTCTCCTGATATCCTTTCTGACCGGCTTCACCGCCTGCAATAAGGAAGTATCTGATAATTTTATGCTCTATTCGGGCAATGCATTGAACGATACGGTATGGACCAGAACACTTCCTTACAATGCTGCGATCTATTCCATATTCGATTCAACTGCTATTAAACCGGTTTCCGACTCCTTTGAAATCAGCACAGGGGATACCCTTCATTTTTCCGGTAAAATTGACCTTGTTTTCCCGGCAAATTGTTTCACAGGTTCTAACGGGCTTGCAGTAACGGGCAAGGTTAAAATTGAATTACAAAGCCTGCTTACAAAGGGAGACATGATCAAAGCCATGCAGGCAACTACCAATTACAATGCCTTACTGGAATCGGGCGGATCATTCTGTATAAAAGCAAGCAAGAACAACCAGACGCTACTGCTGGCGCCTAATGCAGGATATAAAATATTCTACATTGATCCCTATAATGACCCCAGCTCAAACATGCTGGCGTTCTCCGGAAAAGAGGGCGTTCAGCCCCCCCAGTGGGGAATTGATCCTGATTTTACCTGGATTAAAAATACAGATGGATCTACTGCCGCTGTCTGGTACAAACCAGGATCAGGATATAAGGGTTACGAGATTAATGCAAAAAGCTTAAGATGGATCAGTGTTGCAAAATTTGCAGACGCTGCTGGTCCGGTGAATAATTTAAATGCTATCCTCCCTCCCAACTTCACCAATAAGAATACGATTGTCTTTGCAGTTGCCGAAAATTTAAAATCGGTTATCCTGCTTAAATCCGACTATACAACAAGAACGTTTTCAGCCATTAATGTTCCACAGCAGAAAAAAATCAAACTGATTTCCCTCTCAAAAATCGGAAAGGATTTTTACCTGGGTGAACGGTCGGTGAATGATATTGGCAACTATCCCATTTTTAAGCTGACACCCGAAAGGAAATCATTAAAAGATATCCTGCATATGCTGGAATCACTGTAGTATTATTTCCTGGTGTGCAGTGCCCGATAGGCCCATACCAAACTAAGCATCATAAAAATTGCACCGATAAAAAAAGAGACACCCGGAAAATACACCGGAGCAGAAGCGCTTGTGAAGTAAGCGAAAAGATTGGTCATCAGTAAAGGACCAACAATAGAGGTAGCGCTTATTAAACTGGTTAAAGCGCCCTGTAACTCACCCTGTTCATTGGGTGCTACATTGCCTGAAATAATTGATTGAAGTGCAGGTCCGGCAATCCCTCCTAAACAATAGGGCACCAATATCGCAAACATCATCCAGCTTTGGGACGCAAATGCAAAAAGGAATAATCCAACGGTATACAAAGCCAGTCCGGTGTAAACGCTTTTTTCATTTCCAATCTTTGGGTTGATGACCCTTATCAGTCCACCTTGAACAATACTCACCAAGAGCCCAACCAAACCCAATGATATACCAATCATTTTGGGTGTCCAGTGAAATTTTTCAATATTGGCAAAACTCCAGTTACTCTGTACTGCATGCGATGCCAGGTATATCAATACCAGCGATACCACCAAACCCGAAACAGAAGGGTGCTTGCGAAGTTGCATCAGGGAACCTAAGGGATTGGCTCTTTTCCAGTCAAATTTTCTGCGAAGATCTATATGGAGTGATTCAGGCAAAATAAAATAGCCATATAACCAGTTGGCGAGAGCAAGTCCTGCTGCAACATAAAATGGAATTCTTGATCCGAACTCACCGAGAATACCACCCAGCATCGGGCCAATAATAAAACCAAGCCCGAAAGCGGCACCAATCATTCCAAAGTTTTGCGCCCGGTTTTGAGGAGTACTGATATCAGCAATATAAGCGCTTGCTGTAGTAAAGCTGGCACCTGTAATTCCGGAGATGGCCCTGCCTACAAACAACCAGCCCATGCTGGGAGCAAAACATAAAAACAAATAATCTATACCAAATCCAAATACAGAAAAAAGTAATACAGGTCTCCTTCCATACTGATCACTCAGACTTCCCAGAACCGGTGCAAATAAAAATTGCATGATGGCGTAGGTAAATGTAAGCCAGCCTCCATATCTGGAAGCCAGACTGATACTGCTGCTGCCCATCAGTTCTTCGATGAGTTTGGGCATTACAGGTATAATAAGTCCAAAGCCAATCACATCAATAAGCAGCGTAACAAAAATAAAACCAATAGCAGCTTTTTTGCCTTCGTTCATGACCACATCATTTATAGTAGCACAAAGATTCTTTTTTTATCACAGATAATTAAAGAGATTCTCTTTCTACTCCCGGAATCTCCATTACAAGATCTGCACCATAACAACCTGCAGGCGTTTGATAACCTGATTTGAAATTGCCGGACAGTACTTTTTTAGCAATGATCAGGCTGCTGATGGCGGTAAGTGTATAGCCCTCAGGAGCGGATAATCTTGCCGATTTTTTTTCGCCAGACGCATTCACCACTTCTCCCCAAACAAGACTTTTTGCTTTGGCACGAGTTGCATCATCAGGTCCGGCAGGCTTTTGATTGATCTTACTTTTAAGCCGGTTTCTGAAAAAGGAAGTGCGCAATACCCAATTATACAGGCCCTGCCATTTAAGCAAAGAATAAGCTTTTGGAGAAGCCATGGTATAGGTTTCAATATTGGGAATGCCTGTAGTGGTGTATGCAGTAGAAACATCACCCCAGGGAATACTCATTACAAATATTTTTTTCAACCCAAAATCTACAGTGAACCCTTTATGGCCAAGCGGCTTTTTAACGATAATACCATTTTCTCTTACTGCACTCCCTTCTCCGGCTCCCTCCGCCATCGTTGTAGCCGTTCCATGAGAGAGTCTTCCGCCAATAGAAGCAAAAGCCAGCCTGAGATGAGTGGCATCCGGCTGCTGGTCCTTTAAGTATTTTGCGATACAATCTGTTGGAACCACATCAAATCCAACACCGGGCATAATCATAATACCACTGGAAATTGCCTTTGAATCCATTTTTTTAGCACTTTCAAAAACAGTGATTTCTCCTGTTATATCCAGGTAATGCGTTTGGGCTTCCAGACAGGCTTTAAGCATTTGAGAGGAGGTATGCTGAAAAGGGCCTGCTGCATGCAATACCACTTTATAATTCCGAAGACAGTCTACAAGAGCTGCATGATCCTTCAGGTCAACTACCCGGTAAGTGAGCTGCAGATCTTGAGCAAGGGCTTTTAATGCCTGTTCATTTCTTCCGGCCAGAACAGGTTCTAACTCAAATTCTTTGGCCATTTTAGCAATCAGCTGACCAGTATACCCATTGGCTCCGTAAAGGAGAAATTGATTGTTTTGCATACGGAAATGTACAAAAAAAAGGGCGGTAAAAACCGCCCCTGTAAATCAACTATAAAAAACCCGATTATTTCTGTAAGGTAATAGTACCTAACTCCACTTCTTTGGTAGTACTTACGGTAACATCAGGCAGCACTTTACCGAAATATCCGTTAGATGCATGCACATACACCGAATAAGTTCCTTCCTTAAGTCCGCGAATCTTGAACTTGCCATCATGATTAGGTAAAGCATAAGCTGTATCTGTACCGTTGAATACAGCAACCAGCGGGCGGGCTTCCATTGGAGTTACTTTACCACTGATGCTGGCTGTAGTTTTTACAGTAAAGCATTTGAAGAATGGTCTCAGGTAATACTGTCCGTTCCTTTCTTTAACGATTGAACTGGCAATATCAAAATCGAGCCATAATCTTGATTTGCGTGGCAGGTATTCTTCCATTTCATGTCCTTTCAATTTAATCAGCACATAATTCGGGGTCCAAACCGGAACAAGCAAAGGATAGCTTACACTGTCTAACACAACAGTATGTTTGGTTCCGAGCTCAATTTTAATCATACGAACTGCACCGTTAACAACTGTTTTATTGGCAAGAAGTGTATCAACACCATTTTTGAGTTTAAGTACATCATAAATACCTGCACTCACCCCAAGATCCTGCCATACGAGAGAAGAGTCGTTTTTAGACGGGCGTCTGTCACGGCGTTCTTCACCAATCTGGTCCCAGTTACAGGTATCGCTGATTCTGGTATTTTTGCTGGTATCCACCAGAATCTTCACCGATTTAATATCAATATTTACCTGGTCATATACTGCCGGAGCATCTGTCAGATAAAGCGATACTGTTTGCTGACCAAGCGGAAACTCATTAGAAGCACTTTTTGAACAGGAACTAACAATTACAGCTACGAAAGCTAAGATGGTGGCAACAAAATAGAGGGATTTTCTTTTTTTCATGGTTTAAGGTTTTAGCGTAGCATTCTAATCATTCATTCCTTTTGTTGATAGCATAGGTATTACACACCCATCAGGGTCCTTATCGGCCACATGCTAAAGTTTTGGAAAATCGCAACCATTTTTAAGGCTGCCTTCATATAGTAGATGCAGCCTTAAAAACTTCCGTTGCCTGTTAAGAAATTTTTAACAGAAAAGAATATTACTCCTCATTCCTGAATACGATCACCCCATCAAAGACATCAATGAGTACAGATTTGTTCTTGTCAATTTCACCTGACAGAATTTTCTTGCTCAATGAATTAACCAATTGCTTCTGTATGAGTCTTTTCAATGGCCTTGCACCCAGTTGCGGATCATATCCCTGTTCTATCAGAAAATCAATCAGGTAATTGCTGAAATTGATGGCGATGCCGTTATCGGCTACCAGTTTTTTTAATCCGTTTAATTGTATTTGTACAATACCCCTTAATTGCTTTTTAGCAAGCGGGCTGAACATGATGATCTCATCAACCCTGTTCAGGAATTCAGGACGTACCGTTTGTTTAAGCAGGTTCATGACTTCTACCTTTGCTTTTTCCGCAGCATCGTCTAAACCTGATTCACTCACCCCTTCAAATGCATCCTGAATTAAATGGCTGCCCAGATTACTGGTCATGATAATGATTGTGTTCTTAAAATTTACTACCCGGCCTTTGTTATCGGTAAGTCTTCCATCATCCAGAACCTGTAGTAATACATTCCATACATCGGGATGCGCTTTTTCAATTTCATCGAGCAATACAACACTGTAAGGTTTACGGCGAACTGCTTCTGTTAACTGACCACCTTCGTCGTACCCTACATATCCGGGAGGAGCACCTACCAAACGGGAAACCGTGTGTTTTTCCTGGTATTCACTCATATCTATTCTGGTCATCATAGACTCATCATCAAATAAATATTCTGCGAGTGCTTTAGCCAGTTCTGTTTTACCCACACCGGTAGTTCCCAGAAAAATAAAAGAGCCGATTGGTTTCTTTGGATCCTGTAACCCTGCCCTGCTTCTGCGGATAGCATCAGCAACAGCTGTTATGGCTTCTTCCTGTCCTATCACCCTTTCATGTAACTCATCTTCTAGGTGCAATAATTTTTCCCGTTCGCTCTGCAACATTTTTGCCACAGGAATTCCGGTGGCTTTGGCAACATTGGCAGCTATATCTTCTGCATCAACTTCTTCTTTCAGCAAACGTTTGTCTCCGCTATTCACTAACTGGGTAGTTACATCGGCTATCAGGGTTTCCTGTACTTTTATTTTACCATAACGGATTTCAGCAACTTTACCGTACTCCCCGTTACGTTCTGCCTGCTCGGCCTGTAATTTTAATTGTTCTATTTCGGCCTTTGCTGTTTGTACTTTTTCTACCAGGTCTTTTTCCTGTTTCCATTTGGCTTTTAATGTATCACGCTCCACTGCGAGGTTACTGATATCGATGTTGAGTTCTTTCAGCTTTTCATCATCATTCTCTCTTTTTATGGCCTCTCTTTCAATTTCAAGCTGACGGATCTGGCGTTCCAGTTTATCGAGTTCCTCTGGCATTGAATTCATTTCCAAACGCAGCTTTGCTGCGCTCTCATCAATCAGATCAATAGCCTTATCCGGTAAAAACCGATCGGTGATATACCTGGAGGACAATTCAACTGCAGCAATAATTGCTTCATCTTTTATTCTAACATGGTGATGTGTTTCATAGCGGTCTTTCAATCCGCGCAAAATAGAAATAGCATCTTCCGCAGTGGGCTCATCGATTATTACTTTCTGAAAACGTCTTTCCAGTGCTTTGTCTTTTTCAAAATATTTCTGGTATTCACCAAGCGTGGTTGCTCCGATTGCCCGGAGTTCTCCGCGTGCAAGTGCCGGCTTTAAAATATTGGCGGCATCCATTGCGCCCTCTCCACCACCTGCTCCTATTAATGTATGTATCTCATCTATGAACAGCACTATTTCGCCATCACTCTCTGCAACTTCTTTTACTACACCCTTCAATCTTTCTTCAAATTCACCTTTGTATTTAGCGCCTGCAATCAACTGCCCCATGTCTAGGGCAAAAATCACTTTAGACTTCAGATTCTCCGGAACATCCCCATTTACAATCCGCATGGCTAACCCTTCCACAATAGCTGTTTTACCAACACCGGGTTCACCCACCAGAATCGGATTGTTCTTAGACCTCCGGGTAAGAATATGAAGTGTTCTTCTGATCTCCTCGTCCCTGCCAATCACCGGATCCAGTTTACCATCTCTGGCCATCTGGTTTAAATTCTTAGCATACTTATTCAGTACATTCAATTGGGTTTCCTGTGCCTGAGACTGAATTGTATCGCCTTTTCGCAATTCTTTTACAGCAGCAATCAATCCTTTTTCAGTAAGTCCTGCAGACTTTAATAGCTGTGCTGTAGAATCATTCAGCTGCATTAAACCAATCAGTAAATGTTCTGCAGTAATAAACTCATCCTTAAAAGTCTTTAAGGCGGTATTGGCTTTAAGCAAAGCGTTGTTGAATTCTCTGCCTGCAGACTGAGCTGGTTCTCCCTGTTGTACCTTAGGTAATTTATTGATTAATTCAGCCAGTTTGGTTTCAACAAAAACCGGATTCACGTCATTTTTCTTTAGCAAAAATGACGTGGCCGAATCCTTATCGGACAGGAGCGCTTTTAATAAGTGTTCTGTTTCTATTGAAGGGTTGTTGTTGGATTGTGCAAACTGCTGCGCAGACTGGATAACTTCCTGCGCTTTAATGGTATAATTATTTAAATTCATAGTGCCGGTTTGAATGATGGGTTAAAGATTTACAAATGCCCTAACTTTATAAACCTGAGCAAATCACAATCCAACCCGAAAATTCGGAAAATATGTCGCTAAAATTGATACCATACTGCGTAAACGTCAGCCTTTTAGCAGCTATACTGCTATTCTTTCAGCCTGTAAAGGCACAGTATAATTTTACTGAACTGGACACCAAAATTGAATCTGCAACAAAAGAGCTGGGCGGCAATTTTTCGGTATTACTTTACAGAGAGGGTAAAATCATTTACAGCAAATCTGCAGGAGAGTTCAACCCAAAAACACAGGCCCCGATTGCCAGTTGCAGCAAGTGGTTAACCGCTGCGCTCATTATGGTATTGGTAGACGAAGGAAAAATTTCACTGGACGATCGTATCAGTAAATGGTTGCCCGTTTTCAGCAAATACAGCAAGGGATATATCACTATCAGACAATGTCTGGGCCATCTTACAGGAATAGAATCGGAGCCTGTTCGTTTAGCCAGTATTCTTCAGAGAAGCCGTTACAATAGTTTGGAAGAAGAGGTAACTGACTTTGCCACAAAAAAAGAAATTGCAGCTAATCCCGGACTTGAGTTCAGGTATAGTAATATAGGTTTGAATATTGCAGGCAGAATAGCAGAGATCGTTTCAAGAAAAGGTTTTGAACAGGCGATCCAGGAGAAACTGCTCCGACCGCTGCAAATGAGAAATACCAGCTTTTCCAGTTTAAATGCGGTTAATCCATCGGGAGGTGCAATATCTACACCAAATGATTATATGAATTTTTTAAGCATGTTGCTAAACAAAGGAATGTTCAATGGAAAAAAAATCCTCAGTGAGCAGTCTATTGCTTTTATGCATACTCCGCAAACTACCACCGCTATGATCAGATATGCACCAAAAGTTGCCAGTGGATTTAGCTATGGA